>JADJOX010000003.1:0-300000 GCA_016713565.1 Ignavibacteriota bacterium | reverse complement strand
TGTAACCGAATTTGCTTAAAATATTATTTGGAATAGAAAATTTTTGCGGCCAGCCGTTATCAGGCTGAACCGCTCTGTTCCATTGTCCGTTTACAGTAGTAATTTTACCAAGTAAATTTGCTTCTTTAATTAAATTATTGTATGAATGTAAATAATATGGATTACTTCTTCTTTGATGACCAACCTGAACAATTTTTCCGGTTCGTTTTTGAGTCTGCACAATTTGACGCGCTCCTTCCAAAGTGTTAGCCATTTCTTTCTCTAGATAAACATGTAAACCCGCTTCCATTGCGGCAATTGCGTGACGCGCATGCCAGAAATCAGGAGTCGCAACAATTACAGCGTCAAGATCTTTTTCTTTTGCAAGCATATCTTTATAATCAATATAACCGTTAGCGTCATGCCCGAATTTTTTTAGGAGTCTAACCGCGCGCGTTAAATGATAATTTTCCCAAATATCACATACGGCTTTGAATTTTATATTTGGAATTTTTAAACACGCGTCCATTAACACTTGTCCTTCCGCACCCGCGCCAATTAAGCCAACGTTAATATCGCCGGATAAAGCACTTTTAGCGGAAGTTTTCAGATATGGTGCGGCAAACAATCCAATTCCAACAGCAGCGGAAGTTTTAATAAAATCTCTACGAGAGAATCCAGAATTTTTTTGATCCATATTATTATCTTGTTTTAATTATAAAATCAATAATTACATTTCCCAGCCTTGGGGATATTTTTTTGTTAAAAGCTCATTAGCTTCATCCATATTAGTAAATTTACCGTCTTTACCGTCATATTCTAAAATGGTGTTTTTATCTTTCAATTTGATTGCTATATTGCCCAACAGCATTGTCTCAGTCAGTTTTGCGCTGTATTCAAAATCTGTTGTGCTTTTTGTTCCATTCTTAATTGCTTGAATCCATTCTTCATATATACCTGGTGATCTTGGTATAGTTTTCTTTGGAGGTGTAAATTTCTGCATTGCTGTTTCAGGAATTAATCTTGGACTTTCACCATAGCTATCGTGCATTAATTTTCCTTTTGAACCATAATAAATACAAACTCCTAATTTTCTTCCTGGTTCCAAATCAACAGGTCTTGGAGGCAACAAACCGCCATCGTACCAAATAATTTTAACAGGAGCTCTTTTACCTTTTTTAGGAAATGTCCATGTAACAATTGAAGAAACAGGATAAGTCTGATCGTTGAATTCTGATGAGGAGGCTTGTATTGTGTCTGGGAAGTCTAAATCAAGAGCCCAGAAAGGCTGATCCAAAATATGAGCACCCATATCGCCAAGAGCACCGGTTCCAAAATCCCACCATCCTCTCCAGCTAAATGGATGATATGCAGGATGATAATCTCTGTATGGTGCCGGTCCAATCCATAAATTCCAATCTAAATAATTTGGAAGAGACGGAACTTCTTCAGGTTTCTTAATGCCTTGAGGCCAAATTGGTCTGTTTGTCCAGCAGTGAACTTCATGAACATCACCAATTGCACCGCCGCTTATCCATTCATTAATTAATCTTGCGCCATCGCTGGCGTGTCCCTGATTTCCCATTTGAGAAACTATGTTATGTTCTTTAGCCGCTTTTGCCAAGGTTCTTGCTTCATAAACAGTATGTGTAAGCGGTTTTTGTACATAAACATGTTTGCCTAAGTTAATTGCAGTATAAGCAATTATTGCATGTGTATGATCCGGAGTACTTACAGTTATTGCATCAATGCTTTTTTCTTTTTCTAGCATTATTCTAAAATCTTTGTAATACCTTGCGTTTGGATATTTCATTCTTGTTTCAGAACCTCTAATTTCATCAACGTCGCATAGTGCAACAACATTTTCATTTTGCATAGCTTCAGAATCTTCAACACCTTTGCCGCCAATTCCAACACAAGCTACATTTAATTTGTCACTCGGTGCCATAAATCCTTTGCCGCCCAGTACATGTCTTGGAATAATTGTAAATGCAGCAGTAGCCATTGCGGTCCTTCCAATAAAACTTCTTCTGGAAATGCCGCCTTTTGAATCGGTAAAATTCAAATCTTTGTTATCCATATTAAACTCCTATGTGAAGAGGAATAATTTATTTAGTTTGAAAAATTATACTATAGATTTTCTTATACCTTTAAAAAGTATAAAAAATGTTTCAAATTTGTCTATGGAATAATAAAAAAAATTAGTTTATTTTAAGAACAATCGTTTTACTTGCAATATAATATTTTTTTTTTTGTACCTCAACTTTTTTAAGTTTTATTTTTGTCTTATTATAAACTTAGTTTATTTTATCGAAGTAATTTTACATATTATTCAAATTCTGGAGCTTATCATGAACGTTAAAATCAGATTAGGTTTAATGATGTTTTTGCAATACGCGATATGGGGTGCTTGGTATGTAACGGTTGGAAATTATATGAATGCGAATGGGATGTCCTCAGTTATCCATTGGGCTTATACCGTTAGTCCAATTTCATCAATTGTTTCGCCGTTCTTTTTAGGAATGATTGCCGACAGATTTTTTGCAACAGAAAAGGTATTAGGTGTTTTACATTTCATTGGCGGAATTTCGATTTTGTTAACGCCTTTAGTTGCATTAACTTCACCTACACTTTTTATTATTCTTTTATTAATTCACATGCTTGCTTATATGCCAACTGTTGGATTAACAAATACATTAGCCTTTTCCAATTTAAGCAATCAAGAAAAAGAATTTCCTGTTATTAGAGTTTTTGGTACTATTGGCTGGATTATTGCCGGTATTATTGTAAGCAAAATTTTGGGCGCTGACGAATCATCGCTTCCATTAACTATAGCTGGAATTGCTGGAATATTAATGGGAGTTTTCAGTTTTACTTTGCCCCACACACCTCCTCCGGCAAAAGGTGAAAAGGCATCATTTAGAAAAATTATAGGCATTGACGCAATTAAAAAATTAAATACAAAATCATTCATGATTTTTATTATAAGTTCATTTTTGATCAGCATACCTTTGGCAGTTTATTATGCTTACGCTCCTGTTTATATTAATTCAACCGGAATTGAAAATCCCGCATTTGTAATGTCATTCGGTCAAATGTCCGAAGTTGTATTTATTTTGATCATGCCGTTACTTTTCCCAATATTGGGTGTAAAGAAAATGCTTTTAACCGGAATGGGCGCATGGGCTTTGCGTTATTTTCTATTTGCGATGGGCGCTGATGATTCGGTTTCCTGGATGATAATTTCCGGTGTAATTTTGCATGGAATATGTTACGATTTCTTTTTTGTCGCAGGTTTCATTTACGTAGATAAAACCGCAACTGCCGATATTAGAAACCAGGCACAAGGTTTTATTATTTTAGCAACGTATGGTTTGGGAATGTTAATCGGTTCTCAAATTGCAGGATTATTGTTTAATTATTTAATCACGAGTAATAATCTAATTGAATGGCAAAATTTCTGGTACATACCTGCGGTATTTGCCGTGCTGGTCATGATATTTTTTGGGATTATGTTTAAAGAAAATAAAGTTTTGAAAAATTCATAAATTAAAGGAATATTTATGGCTAAAAAAAGATTAGGCGTTGGACTAATTGGTACCGGTTTTATTGGAAGATTTCACATTCGTTCGTGGGTTTCTGTGAGAGACGGCGATATAAATGGAATTTTTGATAAAAATATTAATTCCGCTAATGAAGCTGCTTCTTTGGTAAAACAATTAAATGTTGGCGATCCGAAAGTTCACAAATCAATAGCTGATTTAGTTGCCGATCCGAATATTGACGCAATATGGATTTTAACTCCGAACTTTACAAGATTGGAAGTGATGGAAGAAATTGTAAATGCGGTTGAAACAGGCAAAGGTGAACTTATTGGCGTGGCTTGCGAAAAACCGCTTGGCAGAAATGTGAGTGAAGCTAAAAAAATGTTAGACCTTGCAAAAAGAGCCAAACTACTTGACGGCTATTTAGAAGATCAAATTTTCGCGCCGACATCAATTAGAGGAAAACAGTTATTGTGGTCTCGCGGCGCAAATGCGGGTAGACCATATTTAGCAAGAGCCGCAGAAGAACACAGCGGTCCGCATATGCCGTGGTTTTGGGAAGGATCACTGCAAGGCGGTGGAGTTTTAAATGACATGATGTGTCATTCGGTTGAAGTTGCCCGGTATCTTTTAACAGAACCCGGAAAACCGAGAGAAAGCTTAACTCCCGTAAAAATTACCGCGCATACAGAATGCTTGAAATGGCAAAACCCAAAATATTCACAGATATTATCAAAAAACAGCAACGGTAAAGTTGATTACAATAACAGACCAGCTGAAGATTATGCTAGATCGGTGATTGAGTATAAAGATGAGAATAATCAAAAGGTAATAGTAGAAACAACAACTTCTTGGTGTTATGTTGGAGCTGGCTTAAGGTTAAGTATGGAAGTTTTAGGTCCGGAGTATTCGCTGGCGATAAATTCTTTAGATACGGATATGAAAATTTTCCTCAGCAGAGATATTTTAGGAAAACAAGGCGAAGATCTTGTCGAAAAACAAAATGCAGAAACCGGATTAATGCCAATTGTTAGTAATGAGGAAAATGCTTACGGCTATGACGTTGAAAATAGACATATGGTTCAGTCATTTTTAAACGGAAAACGTCCGGAAGAAAATTTTAGCGACGGTGTGAATGTAACCGAGTTATTAATGACGGCTTACAAAAGTGCCGAAGAAGAGAAAACAATTAATTTCCCACCCGCCGATTTAGATACTTTTATACCAAAAGTCGCTAAAGGCGAGTGGAATCCAAAATTAAAAAAATAGATGGAGTGTGTATGAAAAAATTAAAATTTTTCGTTTTTTTTCTAATTATTGTTTCTTTCACAAATGGGTTTGCCCAAAAAAAATTAAAGGATGTTAAAAAGGAAGTAATGAAAACTAATTATGCGGAAGTCAACATTAAAGAAATTCCGGCAGCGTTACAATGCTGGACATTCAGAAAACTTTCTTTTATGGAAACTTTGGATAAAGCCAAAGCTTTGGGAATAAAATATATCGAAGCGTTTCCCGGTCAAAAATTATATCCCAATAATGATGAGAAAACAATGGGACCCGGAATGAGCGAAGCGGATATGAAAGCGGTTAAAGATAAACTCGCGGAATATGGAATGACTCTAAGAGCTTTCGGTGTTACCAATTTTGAAAATAATGAAGCCGACGCAAGAAAAACTTTTGACTTTGCAAAAAGTATGGGAATAAAAGTTATTATGCTTGAACCTAGTTATGATGATTATTCATTAATTGACAAAATGGTAAAAGAATATAACATCAAAGTTGGTATTCATAATCATCCGCAGCCTTCAAAATATTGGAATCCTGAATTAGTATTAAAAAATATTTCCAAATTTGATAACAGAATTGGAATATGCGGAGATACTGGACATTGGTTAAGAAGCGGGATTAATCCTCTTGAAGCTTTAAGATTATTAAAAGGCAGAATTACAAACATTCACCTAAAAGATCTTGATAAAGCAGGCGTAAAAGAAGCTGAAGACGTTCCTTTCGGCAGTGGTAAAGTAAATATACACGATATACTTGCTGAATTGACATTACAGAATTACAAAGGAACTTTCTCTATTGAACATGAAAGAGAAGACGAACAACCGGATCCAAGCGCTTCAATTAAGAAAGGATTAGATTACATTAACAGCATTACTTATTACAAAGGATTTACCGAAGTTTTAGGTTCAAATGAAAATGGAATATATAACAAACACGGTTGGAATCATTACGGACCCGGTTATTTTGAATTGGACGAAAATACCGGCGTTTTAACTTCCAGCGGCGGAATGGGATTGCTATGGTATAGTGTAAGAAAATATTCAAATTTTGTTCTTGATTTAGAATATAAATGTCTGGCTCCAAAAACTAACTCCGGTGTATTTTTAAGAGTTCCTGATATGTTAACGAGTGATGATTATATATATCATTCTTTTGAAATTCAAATTGATGATGCTTCTGATCCAGCTCACAGAACAGGCGCTGTTTATGATGCCGAACCGGCTAAGGTAAACGCCGCTAAAAAAACCGGCGAATGGAATCATTATAGAATTACTTTTAACGGCGATAATATTAAAGTAGAATTAAACGGCGTTTTAATTAATGATTGGAATGCCGAACCAAGAGGAAAAGTAAAAGATTTTGCAAATTCTGGATATTTTGGTTTGCAAAACCACGACAGCGGCGCAAAAGTATGTTTCAGAAATATTTTTGTAAAAGAATTAAATTAGTTAAGTATTGTGAAACAGTTTTAGAACCCAACTATGCATAGTTGGGTTTTTTATTTTAAAAGCATCAATTTTTTTGTTTGAACAAAGCTCCCGGTATTTAATTGATAAAAATAAATTCCGCTTGCTAAGTTGGCTGCATTGAATTCGATTTTATATTCACCCGGAGTTTGTTTTTGATTTACCAAAGTTCTAACTTTTTCACCTAATGAATTATAAATTATAAGCTGCACAGAATTATTGGCGTCAATATTTTCATTTGAAATTTTACCTTTTGCATTTGCCGGAATATTATATTTAATTGTAGTTATTGGATTAAAAGGATTAGGGTAATTTTGATAAAGATTGAAATCAGAATTTAACTCTAAATTTTCAACTGAAGTTAAATTTTCCAAATGCTGCTTCATATATGCCGGTCGCTGAAAATTAAATTCCCTAATTTTTAAAAGTGAATTTTCCCAACCGTCATCCATTTCTCCAATATAAGGACATCTGTTTTTATATTCATCCATATATGGTCTAATTTCATCCGCCATTTGATCCAATAATATGTTCATCGAATCAGGATGAAACTCATGCTGCATATGATATTCAAACCAATTTTTCAGTGAATCTTGAAACTCGGTATTATTAAAAATTTTAGCTACAATTGGATGAGGACCATACACGCCAAATCCCGGAATAAACTCGCCGACTGTTACGGCTTTAATCATATTTAGTTGCGGACCCAAACCGGAAAACTGTGTCCCTAAACTTGTTGCAGCGCCAAAACTTGTTTCCATATCATATTGTATCCATCTCCATTTTGCGTCAGTTGTTCTTGGTCGCCAGCTTCCTTCATTATTATTTGGCCAATCCCATTTGCCCAAGTAAACGCAATGACCAATGTAATTGATGAAATTATTCATGTCAATTTTTGATTTTAAATATTCATAATTTTCGGGTAAGGTCATATCGTGAGAATTTATATAAGCCATTAATAAATTCCAGTTATTCGCATCGCCTTCATCAGCATAAGCAAACGGAAGATTATTCTTTCTCGAATTATTTAGAATATCAAATCCCGGGTTATTTCTATCAATATTGTAATGTGATTGATAATACCATGAATTCTTGTTTGATTCTCTAATTGAATGCAAACCCCAATATTCGCCATTTATGAAAACCACAGCCGGCTGATATGCTTGAATATCCAAATCATTTTTTGCCATTAATCTTTGTGCATAAGCATCGCTAAATAATGAACCGCTTATTGTGCTTCCCCAAGATCTTAGAATAAAACGTTTAAATTCTTCTAACTTATTGGCATTTGTCGGATCGTTTTTAAATAGCGCATAATTAATTGAATTAGAGCCGTATTCTTTTCTCGCGATTATATTTAATCCTTTTTGTGGACTTGCCGGAGAAGTGCCTCCATGCACGGAAATTCCAAGGTCATACGAAAAAGCCAATTTTTTATCAGCTTCAAAATATTCAATGTGAGCGGGTTTTTCCCAGTCCTTAAAATAATTTCCACTTCCGCTGTTACCGGATTCATGAAAGATTCCGGGGACATAAATTCCTGTTTCTTCATCAAATAAATTTTTATAATCAGAGACCAAAGAAATGACGGGAAGCGTAGAATATTTTTGAAAAATATTTTCATCAACAAAAAATGTTTTAGTAACAACAACACTTGGAATGTAACCGACTTTAAATACTTTTGCTCTAATAACGGTTGATTTAAAAATTTCACTATTTGGCGGCTGCCAGTCGGGAAGCCAAAGAAAAGGATCTTTATTTGTCCTTATTTCCGAAAAAATATTTTGATCGCCGGTTCTTGATTTAATTATTATCGGCGCTGAGTAAATCTGTGAATTTTCCGTCGGCTCATTTCCGTTTGTTGTATATCTAATTATTACCTGCGGATCATTATGCGAAATAATTAATGTCTGTTCATTTGTATAAAATCCGGCATCAACAGAAAAATAAGGACTTTCTAATTTTAAGCTATCCGATAAATTATTTGAATTTCCGGGAGTCGGATTTATAAATAAATTCCATAAATCATTTCCATCAGGTTTTCGACCGTAAGATATATCAACATTTTGATTTGAATAAATAACACTATCAACAAAAATCAAATTAGAATCGAATAAGCCAATTTCTTCACCATCCGCGGAAAAATTAAAATTTGTATGAACATTATTTATAACGGTATCTTTTCCATCAGCCCAAATTACTAAAAATTTTCCGGGTGGAATTTTAACGCCAAAGGGAATTTGCCATTTATCGGGTTTGCTCAAATTATCGGTCAAATACCAATTACTGATGTCTACTGTATCATCAAGTGAATTGTAAAGTTCAACCCAATCGGAGTTTTGTTCGAAATCTCTATCTTCATTAACAGATTCATTTGAAGCTAGAAATTCATTTATAAAAATTCTTTTTGTCTGGGCAATTGCTGAAATTGAAAAAAGTAGTATAAAAATAATAAGGCTAAAAATATTTTTTATATTTAAATCAATCATATAAATCAATTTTAAATAATTAGAATTTTTTTTTGCAGTTAAATTTGAATCCATCAATATATCCAAAGTGAACTATACATTGTGTATTATTTGCTCTATAAATAATAAATGTAATTTTGTTGTAAAAACAAAATCTATTTCCTAATTTAATAAAAGGAAATCGATTTACTAATCTAAAAATGAAGATTTTAAAATTCTAAATTTTCATTGAATTTTTGGATAATTATAAAATTTCCGTAGTAAATTTTTAATTCCGGCAACATTTTCAATCATCAAAATTAAAACATAAAATGAAAAAAAATCCATTATTAGAGAAACTAAATTCGGGGCAGAGAATTTACGGAAGCGCAATTATCTCCGCGTCAAAAATATGGAGCAACGCGGTAAAAAGCGCAAACTTAGATTTTGTTTTCATTGATACTGAACATATTCCATTAGGAAGAGAAACAGTTTCCGAAATGTGCGTTTTGTACTCTGCGCTTAATTTAAATCCAATTGTTAGAATTCCATCGCCTGATCCATATGCCGCATGCACAATGTTAGATGGCGGCGCCGTTGGAATTTTAGTCCCTTATATAGAAACAAAAGAGCAAGTAAAAGAATTAGTTGGAGCCACAAAATATCGACCGATAAAAGGCAAAAGACTCAATGAGTTTTTAACGGATAATTCAAAAATTAAACCGAATTTAAAAGAATATATTGATAATAGGTGCAAAAACAATTTACTTTTTATAAACATAGAAAGCGAGCCTGCGGTTAAGGATTTATCAAAAATATTATCAGTTGATGGAATTGACGGAGTAATTATTGGTCCGCATGATTTATCATGCAGTTTAGGAATTCCTGAAGAATATGATAATCCCGAATTTGATAAATATGTGAAACAAATAATTAAGATTGCGTCAAAGAAAAATATTCCGGTTGGAATTCATTTATCCGAAGATCCGCAGTACCAAATAAAATGGGGAAATCTTGGTATTAAAATTATACTTCACAGTTCTGATTTCGCAATTTATTCTAAAAGTTTAGTTTCTGATATTAATAAAATCAGGCAAGGTTTAGAGAATTATCAAAATGGAGAGATGCAAAATAAATCAATAATAATTTAGGGTTGTTAATGAAAAAAACATTATTAATATTTTTAATTGCGGCCATAAACATATGCGCGCAAATAAAAAGTTCAGATAAATTTATACAAGAAGTGGCAACTTTTTTTACTGTTAAAGATGGAATTCCCAATACCGAATTTACTAAAATAGAAATTGAGAATAATAATGTTTACGCGGTTTCTAAGGAAAGTAAATTTATTTATAACGGTAAATCATGGTTAAAGTTAAAAAATAATACGAAAATAACCGAATCCAAAAAAGAACAAAATACTGAAATTTTAAATGATCAAATTTTATCACAAGTTACAATTAATAACATTCAATTTGCCGGGACAAAAAATGGACTCTACATTAAATCCGCGCCAGAATCAAAATGGGAAGAAATTTTTCCAAAAGACATAAATTACAGTTGGAAATTAACAAATGTAAAAGTACTAATAGTAGATTCAAAAAATAGATTATGGTTTGGGTCCAATGAAGGCGCGGGCTATTTGTTAGATAATAAATGGAAATTATTTACCGGTAAAGAGGGATTGCCTTATAAAAATTTTACTTGTATTGAAAAATCAAGCAGCGGTGATGTTTGGTTCGGTACAGAAAAAGGCGCGATTAGAACCGACGGGAATAAATTTTATTACAGATTCAGCAGAAGATGGCTGGCAGACGATTTTGTAAATGATATTAAAATTCAAAACGACAGCATTGTTTGGTTTGCGACACAAAAGGGTATAAGCAATATTGTGTTAAAAAAAATGACTTTGGAAGAGAAGGCAAATTACTTTGTAAGGCAAGTAGAAGAACGGCACAATAGAGACGGATTTATCGCGCAAAACAAACTTAAAGAAAGATTTAACCCAAATTCATGGCAGTATGATATTTCCGATAACGATGGAATGTACACCGCTATGTACGGATCTTCTCAAGCATTTAAGTATGCGGTTACAAAAAGTGCCGAAGCGAAAAAATTGGCAAAGCGAAGTTTTGAAGCCTGCAAATGGCTGGTTGATATTTCCCATGAAAAAGGTTTTCCAGCCAGACTTATTATTCCAATTGATTGGTATGAAGATGTAAATTCTCAATATGATCATGCCTATAATATTAAGAAACAGGCCGAAGATCCTTTCTGGAAAGACATTTTCCCAAGATTCCCAAAAAGCAAAGACGGAAAATATTTATGGAAATGCGATACTAGTTCTGATGAATTGACCGGACATTATTTTTTCTATGCTGTTTATTTTGATTTGGTCGCGGAGACTGAAGACGAAAAAAATGCAGTGAAAGAAGTTGTTGGCGCAATAACTGATCATTTAATCAGGCATGGTTTTAAATTAGTAGACTATGATGGTAAGCCGACAAGATGGGGAAATTTTTCACCAGAATATTTTGATTCAATTTGGGGTTGGGATCAGAGAGGATTAAATTCAATGATGATGCTTTCATTTTTAAATGTTGCTTATCACGTTACCGGCGATCAAAAATATTTAGATACCGCAAAAATGTTGAGAGATAAATATCATTATCACATAAACGCAATGCAGTCTAAAATGTTTTTCCCTCCTGAAGATGTTGTCCCCTGGGATAATAATCTTTGCTTAATGAGCATGTACGGATTATTAAATTATGAAACTGATCCGGAATTAATTTTAATGTATAGAGAAAGCTTGGAAAATTCATGGCTTCATGTTAGCAAGCAAAAAAGCGCTTACTGGAATATACTGTATTACGCGATGGCAAATAAATTCAACAATTTAGTAAATACGGGTATTTATAAGACAGGAAAAATATTTCCGGAAGCGGAAGGTTATGCGGAATATACTTCAAGTCGTTTTTTTATGAATGAATTCGCGATGGATGACATTTTTGAAACTTTACAAAGACTGCCGCTTGATTTGATTGGATATCAGATGGATAATAAACATCGGCTCGACATACAATTTGACTTAACGCCGGGACAATTGGTAAATGAAGGCTGGCGTCCGGTTGATCCTATAAGAAAAGAGAATGTTTTTGAATACGCAAAGGAAAATGACCTTAAAGTTGGATGGAGCGCAGTAGACGGCAAAGCTTTGCCAATTGACGAACGTTGTCATGTAAGGTTAGACAGAGACGGATTTGTAATTGATTCAAGTGAAGGAAACGGATATTCGGAAAATGAAGGAACAATTTACTTGCTGCCGTATTACATGGCAAGATTTCATGGAGTTGTAAAATAAACTAAATCTGAAAATCATAAAATTTTAAGAATTGCCATGAATAAGAATATTTTAAAGATTGCATTATTCTTTTTGCTTTATTTTAATATACAAATTTTTCCGGGGGATGAATTAAAGATATATGTTTCCGTTAATGGCAATGATAATTCCAACGGAAATTTCGATTCCCCATTGAAAACTATTCAGAAAGCGATTGAAAACGTAAAACCCAGCATAGGCAAATTACCTATTTCAATTATTATTTCAGAAGGGAATTATCGAATTGAGATGCCGTTGGAATTTAACGCCGATGAACTTGGAAGTGTTGATAATCCATTAAAAATAATTTCTCGCAACACTGACAGCGTTGTAATCTCAGGCGGAATTAAACTTAAAAATTGGAAGAAAGAATCCAATGGAATTTGGTCTGTAACTTTGCCGGAAAATTATTCATGTAAATTTAATACGCTTTATGTTAACGATAGAAGAGCCATTAGAGCGCGGTTTCCTGATAAAGATTATTTACACGTTAAAAAAGCCGGAGAAGATAATAGAACTAATTTCTTTTTTGAGAAAAATGATTTTCCTAATGTAAATAAAGTAAGCAATCTTGAATTAGTATTATTACACGATTGGTCAATTACAAGAATTTGCGTTAAAGAAATTGATTGGGAAAATCTTAGTTTGAAAACAGTTGATTCAATTGGCGCAAGGAGTCCGGCGTTTTTTAATATTTCAAATTGGGAACCAAATCCAAGATACTTCTTAGAAAATGCGATTGAGTTTTGCAATTCGCCTGGTGAATGGTATTGCGATTTTGAACAAAGAAAAATTTATTACGTTCCTTTTCCCAATGAAGATATAAATGAATTAAATGCCGTAATACCAATTTCTCCTCAGCTTGTTAAAATCAATGGCGACAGACTACAAAACCGTGGATATATAAATTTTGAAGGAATAACTTTTGAGCATACAAATTGGGTTATTCCAGAAAGAGGTTACTGCGGAATTCAAGCTTGTATGTATGATAATCGTGAGTCAAATACCAAACAATGGAATCAAGTACCCGCGGCAATTGAAGTTAATTGTGCTGAAAATATTTTGTTTAAAAATTGTACTGTAAAACATACCGATGGTTCAGGGATTTGGTTTAAAGAAAGCTGTGTTAATTGTGAAATTGCCGACTGTAAAATTTATGACATTGCAGGAAATGGAATTTCAATCGGAGAAGGACAAGACAGGCAGATTAATTCCAACGCTTGGTGGAAAATGGAACCAACCCAAATTTCAAGCGAAAATAAAATTAAAAATTCTATGGTAGAAAATTGCGGTGTAAGGTTTTTCGGAGCGTGCGGAATTTGGTGCGGATTAGTGTCAAATACTTTGATAGAAAAAAATGTTGTAAAAAATTTACCATATACAGGTATTTCTGTCGGTTGGATGTGGGATACGATTTCAACCCCATGTGCAAATAATACTGTTACGTCAAATCATATCTATAATATTATGAATATTTTAAGCGATGGCGGCGGTTTATATTTTTTAGGAAAACAGCCAGGCAGCAAAATAATTAATAACATAATTCACGATGTAAAAATAAACGCGGGCAAAGCGGAGAGTAACGGAATGTTTTTGGACGAGGGAAGCACAGAATTACTTATTTCCGAAAACATTGTTTATAATATCGCTCGTTCACCTTTAAGATTTCACAAAGCTACAAAAAATATTGTGAGAAATAATATTTTAATGTGTGATGAAAATAACCCTGAAATAAGATATAACCGAACCGAAGAAAATGATATCGTAAAAACTGATAATTTGATATTATTGAAAAATAATGAAGAACATCAAAAAATGTTGAAAGAAAAAATTGATGAAAAATTCAATTCAAATTATTTTGTAAAATAAATTTTGTAAAAAAAGTTTCATCATTAAGTATGGAAAGGAATAACATGAATAAGAAAATACAGCTATTGATTTTATTCGTTTTGATACTTGTAAGTTGTAATACAAAAGAACATGAATCACAAACAAATAAATTTCAACTTTGGTTTGATAGACCCGCAAAAGTATGGACAGAAGCATTACCAATCGGTAACGGACGTTTAGGCGCAATGATCTATGGAGATGTTAATAATGAATTATTACAGCTAAATGAAGAAAGTTTATGGGCGGGAACAAGAATAAACAACAATAACCCTGAAGCCTTAAAAAATTTAAAACAAATTCAAGAACTTTTACTTGAAGGAAATAGTACGGAAGCGGAAAAGATTGCGGTAAAAACAATGCTTGGCACGCCGCCAAGAATTCGTTCTTATCAAACTCTTGGTAATTTGAATATTGAAAGAATTGACAAGATTAATTCATCAAATGATTTTAGAAGAGAATTAAATTTAAATGACGGTATCCACACTGTTAAATTTAAATCAAATAATATTGAATTTATTGAAGAAGCATTAATTTCGGCGGTTGATAATATTCTTGTAGTACATTTAGCTTCATCCCAAAAGGGCAAATTGAATTATAATATTTCACTTACAAGAAAAATAGACGCAGAAATTAAAATTCAAAATGAAAATAAAATAATTCTTACCGGTCAAATAGATGATAAGGATAAGCCTGAAACCGGACCAATCGGTAAGCACATGAAATTTTCCGCAATTCTCGAAATAAAAAATGAAGGCGGAGAAAAATCAAAGAATGACAGCTCAATAATTATTAAAAATGCAGATGAAATTACAATCTTACTAACCGCGGCAACCGACTATAATTTAAATAAGTTAAATTTCGATAGGACAATAAATCCATTACACATTTGCGAGAATATTCTTTCACATTCCGATTCAAAAAGTTATAACACTATTAAGCAAGACCATATATTGGAACACCGATCAATATTTAATAGAGTTAATATAAGTCTTGGCGATAGTTTAAAATCAAATTTACCTACCGATTTAAGACTTGAAAAGCTAAAGTCAGGAGAAAAAGATCCAGAACTTGCGGCAACATATTTTCAATACGGCAGATATCTGCTTATGAACAGTTCAAGGTCGCCCGGAATTCTTCCAGCAAATTTGCAGGGAATTTGGAATGAGCATTTCGAAGCTCCTTGGAATTCGGATTTTCATACAAACATAAATTTGCAGATGAATTATTGGCCGGCGGAAGTTTGCAATTTACCGGAAACCGTAATTCCTTTAACAAAATTTTTTGAAAAAGTTAAAGAGCCGGGAAGTGTAACCGCCAAAGAAATGTATAACGCGAAAGGCTGGATGATGCATCATCTGACCGATCCGTTTGGAAGAACCGGATTAATGGATGGCGTGCAATGGGGAACTTCACCTCTTGCCGGAGCTTGGATGGCGCTTACATTTTGGGAACATTATCAATTTACAAAAGATAAAGATTATCTTACTAAGGACGCGTATCCTTTAATGAAAGGCGCCGCAGAATTTATTCTGGATTTTTTAATTGTAGATAAAAATGGACGCTTAGTAACCGCGCCTTCGGTTTCTCCGGAAAATTCATTCATATCTCTTTACGATGGTAAGCGAAATCAAATAACATTTGCCGCTACAATTGATTTGCAAATTATTCATGAACTTTTTAATGCTTGTATAGAATCTGCCAAAATCTTAAATGATGACCCAGCATTTATTGAAAAATTATCTGAAACACAAAAAAAACTTCCTCCAATTTTAATTGGGAAAGATGGCACAATAAGAGAGTGGATAGAAGATTATGAAGAAGTTGAACCCGGACATAGGCATATGTCGCATTTATTTGGTTTACATCCGGGATCTCAAATAACAACAGATACGCCTGAATTATTTGAAGCCGCTAAAAAGACTATTGAAAAAAGACTATCCAATGGAGGCGGACATACGGGATGGAGCAGAGCTTGGATAATAAATTTTTATGACAGACTTTTAGACAGTGAAAATGCTTATAATCATTTTATTGCTCTTTTACAGAAATCCACATTGCCGAATTTGTTTGATACGCATCCGCCATTTCAAATTGACGGTAATTTCGGCGGAACGGCGGGTATTGCCGAAATGTTTCTTCAAAGCCAAAATAATATAATCAGAATTCTGCCTGCTTTACCGAAAGAATGGCAAGATGGATTTATTACCGGATTGAAAGCACGAGGAAATTTTACAATAGATATATTTTGGAAAAGTGGAAAGTTGGAAAAAGTAAAAGTAATTTCAAATGTAGGCGGGTTGTGTAAAATGAAATATAAAGATAAAGACATTTCATTCAGCACGGCTCCAAAAAATGATTATTTACTTGATCAAAATTTTGAACTTATAAATTAAATTTAATCGGAAAAAATTATTATGAAAAAAATGATCTTTGGTTTCTTATTATTTGCTCAATTGATTTCTCATTGTCAGAGTTCAATGTTATGCGTGGGAAAATACTGGAGTGAAGATGAAGCGAATTTAAAGATGAAAGAATTTGCTGCTCAGTGGAATAACTTAGAAACATGGAATAAACGAGCAGATAGAATTCGTAGTGGGATAATTGAAGGAATGAAGTTAGAACAAATGCCCAAAATAGTTGGAAACTTTAATCCAATTATTAGAAATAAAAAATTAATGGACGGCTATACAGTTGAAAATATTGCTATTGAAAGTTTCCCGGGATTTTACATTACCGGCAATTTATATAAACCGATTAATCTGAAAGATAAAAACCCCGCAGTTTTGTGCACGCATGGTCACACAAAAGACAAAAGATTCAAAGAAGATGTTCAATATCGATCCGCGGTGCTAGCAAAAATGGGAGCTATTGTTTTTGCTTATGACATGATCGGCTATGGAGAATCGACGCAAGTAAATCACTTAATTCCAATTGCGCTTCCTATACAAACCTTTAATAGCCGAAGAGTTTTAGAATATCTAATTTCACTCCCTGAAGTTGATACAAGCAGAATTGGAATGACTGGTGAATCGGGCGGCGGAACGCAGACATTTATGTTAACTGCTTTGGATAATCGAATTAAAGTTTCTGTACCGGTTGTTCAGGTTTCAGCTCATTTTTTTGGAGGATGCATTTGCGAAAGCGGAATGCCGATTCACAAAAGTAACAATTTTCAAACAAATAATGTTGAAATAGCCGCTCTTGCCGCTCCAAGACCAATGCTTTTAATATCCGATGGAATGGATTGGACAAGAAACACACCTAGAATTGAATATCCATATATTCAAAAGGTATACTCACTTTATAACGCTGAACACAAAGTTGAAAATGTGCATTTCCCGGCGGAGAAGCACGATTATGGATATTCTAAAAGAGCCGCAGCTTATATTTTCCTTGCTTATCATCTTAAGTTGAATGAAAGTGCCGTAAATTTTAACGGAACAGTAAATGAAAATTTCGTTAAAATTTTACCCATGGAACAACTGCAGGTTTTCAATGACAAAAATCCAAGACCAAAAAATGCACTTATTGGTGATGAAGCGGTAATTAAATATCTGAATTTACATTAAACGAGATGCGCAAAAATGAAAAAAATAATTTGGGTTAACTTAATTCTATTTTATTTTTTTAATCAAATCATTTCTCAGCAAAATGATTCGTTAAAATTTGATTTACCGGAATTACTTGTCTCAAATGACGGAACTAAAATTATAACTGCTAATGATTGGGAAAACAAAAGAAGGAATGAAGTTTTAGAACTTTTTGAAAATTATGAATATGGTAAAGTTCCAGCAAATAATATTAAAGTAAAATTTAATATTAAAAAGGAAATAAAAAACGCGTTGTGCGGTAAGGCGGTATTGAAGGAAGTTGAAGCAGTTTTTTTTAATGATTCTGATTCCTTGGAAATGACGATTTTAATTTTTCTGCCGAAATTAAATAAGCCGGTTCCAATATTTCTTGGAATGAATTTTTACGGAAATCATACAATACATTGCGACACAAATATTTCCATTACAGATAGTTATGTGCCGAACAATATTGAATTTTGTATTTTCAACAATAAAGCTGATCATTTATCAAGAGGAGTAAGATCAAGCAGATGGCCTGTTGAAAGAATTTTAGAAAGAGGCTACGGATTAGCAACTATTTATTATGGTGATGTAGATCCGGATTTTGACGACGGATTTCAAAATGGGATTCATAAATTATTTTATTCTTATAAAGATAAATCATTAAAGGAAAATGAATGGGGATCCATTTCAGCTTGGGCTTACGGACTTTCAAAAGCGATGGATTATATTGAAACCGATAAAAACATTGACAAGAATAAAGTAATTGTTTTCGGTCATTCCCGACTTGGTAAAACTGTGCTTTGGGCAGGAGCAAAAGATCAAAGATTTGCTATGGTAATTTCAAATAATTCAGGATGCGGCGGAGCGGCGCTTTCCAAAAGAATATTCGGTGAAAAATTATCCGATATAAACTCTAATTTTCCTCATTGGTTTTGCAAAACATTTCATAATTACAATGGCAAAGAGGAAAACTTACCGTTCGATCAAAATATGCTTATTGCGCTTATTGCGCCTCGTCCAATTTATGTAGCAAGCGCGGAAAAAGATCTTTGGGCAGATCCTTACGGCGAATATTTATCTTTGTATTATTCCGCACCGGTATATAAACTTTATAAAGAAGAAGTATTTGATTCGATAAAAATACCGGAATTAAATGAACCAAAACTTACCGGTAAATTTGCTTATCATATTCGCGGCGGCGGACATGATATAACTAAATATGATTGGGAACAGTATCTAAATTTTGCCGATAAACACTTAAAATGAAAATGAAAAAATTACACTTAAGTTTTTCCAAATTTATAGTAATTGGAATTTTTCTGTCAAGCATTTTATCTTGTTCGAAAATTGATGATAATGTATCAATTGAAAATTTAAAATGCGAATATCTTGAAAATCCCATTGGGATTGATAGGACAGAGCCAAGGTTAAGCTGGGAATTAATATCTAATAAAAATAACTTTGAACAGAAAGCTTATCAAATTATAGCATCAAGCAGTTTAGAAAATCTTAATAAAAATATTGGCGATCTGTGGGATTCGAAAAAAGTAATTTCTTCGACATCAAATCAAATTAAATATATTGGTAAAGAACTTACATCCAGACAAAGAGTTTTTTGGAAAGTAAAAGTTTGGGATAATTATAATATAGAATCAAAATGGAGTAAACAAGGCTTTTTTGAAATGGGATTGCTAAAACAAAGTGATTGGTCGGCAAAATGGATCGGGAAAGATGAACTAAAAAATGTAATTGCAGGACAACGAAACCCCGCGATATATCTTAGAAAAAAATTTAATATTTATAGAACGGTTAAAGAGGCAAGGATTTATATTACCGGATTAGGTTATTACGAAAATTATTTAAATGGTAAAAAAGTAGGTGATTATTTACTTTCACCAAACCAGACGAATTATGACAAAAGACAAAATGAAAATTATGAAGGCGGAAGAATTGCGAACATGTCAAGCCGAATTCTCTATAATACATTTGATGTTAAAAACGAATTGACAGTTGGTGAAAATGTAATTTCTGTTATTCTCGGAAACGGCTGGTATTTTCAAAACGAAAGAGATGAATATTTGCCAATCTCTTTTAACACACCGCGGCTGCTTGCCCAATTGGAAATTGAATATGATGATGGAACAAGATCAACTGTAATTAGTGACGATAGTTGGAAAATAGGTACAGGTCCTATTGTTGATAATAATTTATACCACGGTGAAATTTATGATTCGAGGTTGGAAGAAGATAATTGGAATTTGGTCAATTTCGATGACACTAAATGGATAAACGCAAAATATTTAAGAACGCCGGAAGGCAAATTAAATGCGCAAATGTCACCGCCTGATAGAATTATTAAAACTATTAAACCTTCATCATTTTCAAAAATAAAAAAAGATAATTTCAAATATGATTTTGGGACAATGTTTTCAGGCTGGGTCAAACTTAAAGTAAAAGGCAATAAAGGAGATACGCTTAAATTAAATTTTTATGAAGACAGCGGAAATTCATTTGAACAATCAGATACTTATATTCTTAAAGGCAGTGAGCTTGAAATATGGGAACCAAAATTTACTTGGCATGCGTTCCGATATGTTGAAATTGAAAGTAACAATATTGAATTAAACATTGATAATATTGAAGGAAGAATTGTAAATACAGATGTAAGTTCAGCTGGTAATTTTGAATGTTCAAATGATCTTTTTACTAGAATTGAAAATGATTACAAAAAAACGCAGACAGGAAATATGCACGGAGGCGTGCCGAGTGATTGTCCTCATCGAGAACGTAGAGGTTATACCGGCGATGGTCAGATATCCGCGCAAGCCGCGATTTATAATTTTGAAATGCAAAGCTTTTATACAAAATGGCTAAACGATATTTCAGATGCTCAAAATAAGATTACGGGTTATGTTCCAAATACAGTTCCGTATCACGGCGGCGGCGGAGGAACACCTTGGGGCTCTGCGTATATCATAATTCCATGGTACATGTATTTATATTACGGCGATAAACAAATTCTTGCGGATCATTACGATGGAATGAAAAAATATTTGGGTTACTTAAATTCAATTACGGATAAAGAAGGCTTAGTAGTTGAAAAAGAATTGGGTGAATGGGTTCCGCCAACAGAGACAGAAATACCTCCGTCTTTAGTTAGCTCAGCATATTACTATTATGATTTAACATTAATAACAAAAATCGCGGCAGTATTGGGTAAACCTGCCGATTCAAAAAAATTTACTGAAAAAGCCGAAAAAGTTAAATCAGCATTTAATAAAAGATATTTTAACACATCCACAAATAATTACTCGATTGGAAGACAGGGAGCAAATGTATTTCCTTTGGCATTTGGTTTAGTCCCAAATGAAATTGAAAAAAAAGTATTTGATAATCTCGCGCAAAATATTGAAATGAAGACCATTGGACATTTTGATACCGGAATGATGGCAACTCCGTATTTACTTGAAGTATTGACAAAATATGGCAGACCGGATTTAGCTTATACAATTATGAATAGAAGAGATTTTCCAAGTTTTGGTTACAATATTGAAAGAGGCGCTACATCAATTTGGGAGACTTGGCTTGGTCATGATTCTCATAGTCATCCAATGTTCGGAAGTGTTTGCGCGTGGTTTTTTCAAGCTTTGGGCGGTATCCTTCCTGATCCCGAAAACCCCGGATTTAAGCATATAATAATTAAGCCAGTTTTGGTAAGCGATCTTGATTTTGTAAGCGCATCATACCATTCTATTTATGGTGAGATTAAAAGTGATTGGGTTTACAGTAATGGCAATTTGAATTTCAATGTTTCAATTCCGCCGAATACAAAAGCCGAAATTTATCTTCCCGGTGATAAAAGTACTGAATATTTAACTGAAGATTCAAACATAAAATTTTACGGCTCATCTAATAACACATTACAATTTTCTATTCCATCAGGCAATTATAAAATTATTGTTAAGAATATAAGTAAATTTATTAAATCACCGATGGTTTCAATTCCTGTTATTGATCCCGCTGATACAATATTGTTCGCGCCGGATTCCGTCAAAATTAATATTCGTCAATACTCAAAAGATTCTGAGATACATTACACGCTTGATGGAAGCGAGCCGAATTTCAATTCAAAACTATTTACCAAACCTTTTTCATTGAATAAAAGTACAGTCGTAAAAGCAAAAGTATTTAGAACTCCAAATGATTTCGGCAATACAAAAACAAATAGAATTATATTTTTAGATTCAATCCAAAACGGTATAAATTATAATTATTATGTTGGCGCTTGGCATAAACTTCCGGATTTTACAAAATTAAAGCCGCAAAAAACGGGAAACATTTTTGATATAAATCTAAATCAGTTTAAAGTTTTAGACGATAAATTTGGAATAATTTTTACCGGTTTCATTGAGATTCATCACAAAGGAAAATACACATTTTATCTGACATCAAATGACGGAAGTAAATTATGGATCGACAATAAATTAGTTGTAAACGCTGATGATTTGCACGGATTTTCTGGCAGTTCAGGCAGTGTTGATCTTGATATCGGAAAACACCTGATTCAAGTAAATTATTTTCAAGCTGGCGGCGGTAAAGGTTTGCAGCTTGAATATGAAGGACCGAATACCGAAAAACAAATTGTGCCGGCAGACTGTTATTTCAAAAAATAATTTTAGGGAAAAAATGATTTATAAAAGCACTATCCATACAATTATAATATTCAACATATTCTTGATCTTCTCGTTTGCTGATATAAATGCGCAAGTAATTGGAAAGTCTTGGGAATTTAATCAAAATGGAGATTTTGAGGGAATTTTATTAAGCAAAGCCTTAAAAGATTCTGTTGTTGAAAATGGTTTTTTAAGCGCGACTGTTGCTAGTGATTTTCCATCGTTAAGCAGTGATGTTTTTGAATTGGAGTCTAAGGATTACGGATTTATTTATGTTAGGTTGAAAATCCCCGGGGCAAGTTCAGGAAAGATTATGTGGAATAATGATTCCGGCAATTGGGGATTTATGCAGTTTTTTTCTAATGGTGATACTACTTTTCAAGAATTTAAAATTCCCGTCTATCAAAACAAACAATGGACAGGAAAAATAACAAAAATAATGCGGCTCGATTTTAATCCGTCAATTGGGAGTAAAATTGAAATTGACTATATACGAATTGTTAGAATCGGGGCAGTTCCCAAAATAAATAACTTTGCCTCATACAGAACAATTTATAAACCTGATCAAGCAGTAAAATTATACGCGTCTGTAAGTAATGCCGGGGACGTTGAATCTTCGTTAAAAAGCAAATTGATATTGCCGAACGGCGTTGATTTATTGAATGGAAATATTGATAATGAACATGGAACATTGTATAGAGAATCTGCTGACTCTGTCGGTTGGGCAATTTCATTTAGAAATTTCGGAATATATAATTTAACTCTTCAATTGTTCAATGATATTGATACAACGGAGCGGACTTTAACTTTTAATGTAAATGATAAATATTGGAAGCAAGATGTATTTTTACTTAGCGCTTGGTCGCCGCCTTACGCGTGGTACGGACTTCCATATGAAGATGAAGTATTTCAGTATTATAAAGACGCTCACTTTAAAAATGTTTTGTGGGTAAGACCTGAAGATGAATTGGTCTCCATGGTGAAAAAATACAATTTAAAATATTTTGTACTTGTAACGGGCATTTTAGGCGGAGATCAATATTTACGAAGTGAAGACAATGTTGAAGCACCGGATTTGACTGAAGATATGCTGCTCAACCTTGATGCCGTGATTGATAAATATAAAGATGATCCGAACTTGATTGGTTATCATATTTGCGATGAACCGCATGAAGGAGCATTTAAAAATATTGGAAAAGTTGTTGAACGAATTCGAACAAAAGATCCTTCACGATTGAGCTTTGTAAATATTTGGCCAAGCGGAACAGGTTATGGAGAATATATCGATGCATTATTGCAAACCGCAAAACTCGAATTACTCAGCTATGACAGATATCATTTTTATAATGGATACGACGGCGGAGAATATTTTACTAATATTGATATCATTAGGAAATATGCTTTAAAATATGATATTCCGTTCTGCAACATAATTCAAGCTATTGGAACAAATGGAACGGTTGAAAGCGGTTTGAACTGGAGAACGCCTTCTGAAGCAGAACATAGATGGCTGGTTTATTCTTCTTTGACTTACGGAGTTCATGCGTTGATTTGGTTTCATTGGCACGGAGATTGGGGATTAACAGGAAACCCAGATAGAGAATTAATTTATCCTTCAATTCAAAAAATAAACGCGGAAATAGATTCACTTTCTCAAATTATGGTTCAGCTGCAAACTACCGGTGTTTACCATTCAATTATTTCGGATCCGAAATGGAAATTACCAGTTGATGGAATTATTAGTTCAATTTCTGAAAATGCAAATTTTGTTATAGGTTATTTCAGTGACAGTGATTCAAATAAATATTTTATGCTCATGAATAAAAGTTATAAGGATGCGGTGAATGCGACTGTTTCACTAAACGGAATTTCGGAAAACTTAATTTATTTTAATGTGCAGAATAATACATGGGAAACGGTTAATACAATTGACGTTAATGGTAAATCAAACTTTGAAATTAATTTAGCTGCAGGCGGTGGAAAACTTTTTACTTTCTCAAGTTTAACTGATGCCGGAAATATTGAAAGTGATAAATTGCCTTTTAAATTTAAACTTATGCAGAATTATCCAAATCCGTTTAATCCCGCCACTATAATTGAATACAGTATTGCCGCAAAAGAAAATAGTGAAACTGCTAATGCTGTTATTCATTCTAATGATTTGGTACAGCTGAAAGTATACAGTGTATTAGGCGAAGAAGTTACAACTCTTGTAAACAGAAAACAAAAACCCGGTAATTATAAAATTGAATTCAACGCTTCAGATTTATCAAGCGGAATATATTTTTATAAGCTTGTCTCGGGTGATTTTATTCAAACAAAAAAAATGTTGTTTTTAAAATAAAAGTCAAAATATGAGTAAAAAAATTAACTGGGGTATTCTTGGAACCGCTGCAATAGCCAAAGATCAATTAATCCCGGCAATTAAACAAAGTGAAAATTCAAATTTAGCAGCATTGGCTTCCAGAGAAATTGAGAAGGCAAAAGTAATTGCCGAAGCTAATAATATTCCCAAATGTTACGGATGTTATAATGAACTAATTAATGATCCGCAGATTGATGCAGTATATATTCCGCTGCCGAATCATATGCATTTGGAATACACAATTAAATCAATTCAAAAAGGTAAACACGTGTTGGTTGAGAAACCTATTTGTTTAAAGAGCGCTGATGTTGAAGAACTTATTAAAGTTATGAGAGATTATCCTCAAGTGAAAGTGATGGAAGCTTTTATGTATAAACTTCATCCACAATGGATTAAAGTAAAAGAATTAATTCAAAATGGAGCGATTGGAAAATTAAAATTTATTCAATCTTCGTTTTCATTTTTTGATGATAATCCTAATAGCATTGTAAACACCAAAGAATATGGCGGAGGCAGTTTATACGATATTGGCTGTTACCCGGTTTCGGTGAGCAGATTTATTTTTGATGATGAACCAAATTTGATTTACGCGAATATGCATAGAGATCCAAAAATGGAAATTGACATTACAGCAAATTGCATTTTGGAATTTAAAAATGGAAGTTCTCAATTCTTCAGTTCAATTAGGATGAAAGATAATCAAAATGTAAAAATTTACGGAACAGATGGAATAATTGAATTAAAGCTGCCTTTCAATCCAGCGCTTAATAAACCGGCGGAAATTATTTTAACAAAAAATGAAACAAATGAAATAATTAAAGTTGATATGTGCAATCAATATGAATTAGAAGTTAGTTTATTTTCTAAATCAATTATTGAAAATATCGAACCGCCAATTTCAATTCAAGATTCGTTGAATAATATGTTAGTTATTGACAAAATTTTTGAAAGCGCTAAAATTGGTAAAAAAATAATTTTATAAATTAACAATAAGCAATATTATGATACATAATTTTATACGGATATCCTTAATAATTTTATTCTCAAATCTTTGTTCATCGGCTCAAATAAAAGATACTCTTTTCACACAAGAATATCATGACAGTTATCCATTTGAAGATAATCATTCTGTAAAAGTCCAAACTATTTTGGCAGACAATTTAAATAATATTTGGATTGGCACTGAAGAAGGACTATTTATCTTAAATGAAAGTTCAAGAACATGGATTCCAAAATTAAGCGAGGAAAATCAAGGTCCAATAAATGATTTATTTTTAGATAATGATGTAATATGGATTTCCGCTTGGAACGGATTATATCGCGGCAATATTAATGAAATTAATAAAGTAAAGGAAATTGATGAAACGGCGATAGTTGTAAATAAAATTGATGATCAAATAACCGCAATTTCATTAACCAAAATATTTACGTTAAAAAATAATAGTTGGACAAGTGAAAAAATAAAGACTTCAAAACAAATTAGGGCTTTATTACCGGATGAAAATGGCGGTTACTACTTAGCCACAGGAAAAGGATTATATCATAAATTAAATAATACTTTCAAAATATTTCAAAATGTTGATGAAATTGTTAGCGACAATGTTTACGGTTTAAGTAAGTCATTTGGAAATGAATTATGGGTTTGCGGACTTGGCGGAGTTACGGTTTACAAAAACGATAAAATGATAAAAAGTTTTATTCCCAATGACGGAATACCAAACGCTTGGGTTAGAGCAATTAATATAGCGCCTGACGGAACTATTTGGATTGGGACAGATTTTGGAGCAGCTAAATTTAATGGTAAAGAATGGAAAGTTCGGAACAGTAAAAGATGGCTAATCAATGATAAAGTAAATGATATTACTTTTGACAAGAATGAAAATGTTTGGTTTGCGACAGATGGTGGAGTCAGCGCTATTAAAAACAGAAAAATGACGTTAGAGCAAAAGGAAAAGTATTTCAAAAATATAACTGATAAAAGACATATTCGCGAACCTTACTTAGTTGAGAAATGCCGATTTACAACTCCGGGCGATACAAATAATTATTTTCCAAAAGATGATGATAACGACGGTCAATATACAAGCATGTATCTGGCAATGGAATCGTTGAGGTACGCTGTTACAAAAGATCCGGAAGCAAAGCAAAACGCTAAGAAAGCATTTGAGGCTTTAAAATTTTTGCAAACTGTAACTGAAACTCAAGGGTTTTTTGCGCGAACCGTAATTCCTTCAACTTGGAATGAAATGGCCGATCCTAATGAAACAATTGACGATAGAGAATGGGCGAAAAGAATGGTTGAAGAACCAAGATCAACAAGGTTAGAACAACATTGGGTTTTATCAAAAGATAAAAAGTGGTTTTGGAAACGCGGTACAAGCAGCGATGAAGTTACCGGACACATGTACGGTTATTTATATTATTACGATTTGGCAGCGGATGAATCAGAAAAGAAAGTAGTAAAAGATCATGTTACAAAAATTGTAAATTATATAATTGACAATGGCTATGTCTTTAATGATATTGACGGAAAACATACTGAGTGGGGAGTTTGGTCTCCTGAAATTATTAATAATGATCAAGACTGGATTATTGAACGCGGTACAAACTCAATTGAAATTTTATCATTTCTAAAACTCGCATATCATGTTTCGGGTGATGAATATTACCAGAAAGAATATTATAAATTGTGGAATGATTATAATTACAAAGAAAATGTAATCAACGCTAAATCAATTTTGCCTGCGCGCAGAACTTATATTGATGATGAATTATTGGCTTTAGTTTATCCCGTATTACTAAATCATGAGGATAATCCTGAAGTATTAAAATACTATAAACAAAGTTTGGATAATTGGTATGATGCTTTAAAATATGATGATAATCCATATTTTTACTTCACGTACAACGCGTTCGCTAATAACAAGTTGAATCTGAACAGATCAATATTCCTTCTTCAAGATAATCCGTTAGATTTAATAAGATGGCGGGTTGATAACAGCAAAAGAGAAGATATTACAATTACACGCGAACCCATACTTGAACATCTGCAGACAAATAAATTATTGCCCCCAAGTGAGAGAGGAATTATGAGATGGGATAATAATCCATGGACTGCTGTTCAAGGTGATGGCGGAATGACTGAAAGCGACGGTGTTTATTGGAGATTGGCTTATTGGCTTGGCAGATACTATAATTTAATTCAATAAAAAATCATTGAGGAATTTATGCGAAGAAAACTGATAATGGTTTTAATGTTTGTCTTATCTATTTCATTTTTAACAAATGCACAAACGACGAGTCTCAAAAATTTATTCAATTTAAAAGATTCAAAAACAAGGTCGATCAGCCCTGAGAATTTTACAGGTGAAAAAGGCAAAGGTGGAATGGCTACATTAGAAGAAGGTAATGCGGCTGAAGCGGCAAGAAAACTCGGACAAGGGTGGAAAGTAAATCCGTATATTCATATTGAGCCGGGACAAACATTTACTCTTGGTGAAATAAATGAATCGGGAGTTATAAACCATATTTGGATGACACCGGTAGGCGATTACAGATTAATGATTCTCAGATTTTATTGGGATGGAGAAACCGAGCCTTCTATTGAAGTTCCTGTCGGCGATTTTTTTGCGTCAGGATGGGGAATGATGAATGAACCGATTATCAGTTCACTTGCAATTTGTGTTAATCCGAGAAGCGGATTCAACTCATATTGGCAAATGCCTTTTAGAAAAAATTGTAAAGTTACGATGGAAAATTTAGGCGATAAAAGAGCTACAGTTTATTATCAAATAAATTATACATTACAACAAGTTGAACAAAACACACCTTATTTTCACGCGCAATTCAGAAGGGTTAACCCTCTTCCATTTAAGGATGTTTTTACAATATTGGATGGTGTAAACGGAAATGGTCAGTATGTTGGTACTTATTTGGCTCACGGCGCAAGAAGTAAGGGCTGGTGGGGTGAAGGCGAAATTAAATTTTATATTGACGGTGATAATAAATTTCCGACAATTTGCGGAACTGGTGAAGAAGATTACTTTTGCGGATCGTATGGATATAATGATCATGAAGTTAATGGAAAAACTTTTTACACAGAATTTTCAAGCTTATATACCGGATTTTACAAAGCTAAAGATTCAACAATTGCTGATTATTTAGGAGCGTTTGGTCAGTATCGCTGGCATATTGAAGATCCTATTAGATTTAATGAAAATTTAAAGATTACAATTCAAAGCTTAGGCTGGGGTCCTGATGGATATCTTCCGTTGCAGGATGATTTGGCATCGGTCGCATATTGGTATCAAGAAGAACCTCATGCTAAATTTCCGCAATTGCCTACAAAAGATAAATTAGTAATTATGAGAAATAAATGAGACAGCAATGAATAAAATAATTTTATTATCAATCATTGCGGTATTTTTATTAATAAATTGTAATGAAAAAAATCACTCAGTTGAAAAATCTGAAAATAAAAACAATAATTTAACTGATTCAGAAAAGAATGATGGATGGATTTTATTATTCGATGGAAATACGTTAAACGGCTGGCACGAGTTCGGTGAAAAGATAGTTGGTCATGGCTGGATTGTTGATAACGGCGAAATTTCATGTATTATGAATGAGAAGGAGCACACCGGTGATCTTGTTACTAATAATACTTTTGCTAATTTTGATTTTATCTGTGAATGGAAAATTTCAGCAGGCGGAAACAGCGGTTTATTTTATCATATTATCGACGATGGAAAATACACAAGTACAATTCAAACAGCGCCAGAATATCAATTAATAGATGATATCGGATTTCCAGCGAAATTAGAAGAGTGGCAAAAAACCGGCGCAAATTACGCAATGCATAATGTTGAGGTAAATAAGAAATTAAAACCAGTCGGCGAATGGAACTTAAGCAGGATTGTTGTTCAAGATTCGATTGTAAGTCATTACTTGAATGGTGAAAAGATTTTGGAATTTAAGCAATGGACGAAGGATTGGTTTGAAAAAGTTAAAAATTCAAAATGGAAAGAATATCCTGATTATGGAATCCATAAAGACGGGCATATAGGTCTTCAAAGTCATGGCAGCAGTATTTGGTTCAGAAATATTAAAATTAAATCATTATAAATTTGAGAGTGTTATATGAAAATCCTTACTCAAGCAGCGGCATTTATCATAGTTATTACTTTTTTGAATTCATGCTGCTGTAATTATGCCGAAAAAAAAACTGAATATGAATCAATATTTAACGGTAAAGATTTAACCGGCTGGACAATTCACGGTACTGAAAAATGGTATGTGGAAAATGATGAATTAATTTGCGAAAGCGGTCCTGATAAAGAATATGGATATTTAAGTACGGATGAAAAGTACAAGAATTTTGAATTAAGTTTGGACTTTAAGCAAAACGCTGAAGGAAACAGCGGTGTGTTTTTCAGATCATCAATTGAAGGAGTAAAAATAAGCGGATGGCAAGTTGAAGTTGCTCCACCTAATCACGATACCGGCGGAATTTACGAATCCTATGGAAGAGGCTGGCTTGTGAAAATTCCCGATGAAAAAGAAAACATATTAAAAATGGGCGAATGGAATAATATGAAAATAAGAGTGGTTGATGATAATGTTAAAACATATTTAAATGGAGTTCAAATGGTTGATTTTACAGATGAGAAGATTGGCGAAGGTTACGGATTTATCGCGTTGCAAATTCATAGCGGCGGAGGTATAAAAATCAATTGGCGTAATATTGAGATAATTAGATTATAATAAAATTCACTAACATTTCGGGCAATTTATGAAACGAAGGAAATTCATAGAGTTAGCGGCATTAAGCGGAACCGCGCTTACATCTGGATTTAAATCATTTAATAACGACGTTGATAGTAAAAGTAAGTTTAAATCGCCATGGCCAATTTGTTTGAACACGAGTACAATTAGACCCGCAACATTAGAACAAAAAATTAATGCAGCAAGTAAAGCCGGATATGACGGAATTGAAATATGGATTAATGAATTGGAAGAGTATGAAAAAAATGGCGGAAGCTTAATAGAACTTGGTAAGCAAATTTTAGAAAAGAATTTATATGTCCCAAATATAATAGGACTTTGGGATTGTATGCCGATGGATGAAAAAGATTTTAAGAATTCGTTACCAGCTACTAAAGAAAGAATGAGAAGATCTAGCGATGTTGGTTCAAGATATGTCGCCGCAATTCCAGCGCCGGATAGAGAGGATATAGATTACCAAACAATTTTGAAAAGATATTCTGAACTTTTAAAAATCGGAAAAGAAGAATACGGATTAATTGTGGCATTTGAATTTGTCGGTTTCTTTAAAGGTATTTATCAATTCGGGCATGCTGCCGGAGTTGCTCTTGATACTAATAATTCTGATGCGTGTTTAATAATGGATACTTTTCATTTATTTAGAGGTAATTCGGGATTTAACAACATAAGCAAAATCAACGGAAATTTAATAGCAAATTTTCACATAAATGATGTTTCTGATAAAACACCAAGAGAAGAGCAGGGTGATAAAGATAGAATTTATCCGGGAGATGGAATTTTACCATTAGTTCAGCTTATAAAGGATTTGAAAAAAATAAATTATAAAGGAGCGCTTTCTTTAGAAATGTTTAATCGTGAACATTGGGAAAAAGAACCTTATGAGGTTGCGAAAACCGGAATTGAAAAAATTAAAAGAATTATTCAGCTCGCGGAAGTTTAATTAAAAATTAAAGGTAAAATGAAACTTATAATAAAAATTATTTTTTGGTTAACATCATCTATAATAATATTTGGTCAAAGTACTGATATTAAAAATGCAAAAGTAAACGGAATTTATAAATTGCCAAATGTGTTGCCCGCTTTAAATTATGATGATGATTTAAAATATAATACAAATGCCTCGCAATATATTCCGGTTAAAGATGAAGTGTTTATTGAGCAAATTAGAGAAAGTTTAACGAATGAAGAAAATGAAAATTTAGTTAAAGAATTTGCGGTAAAGCAAAAGGAATTAAGTAAAAATGATTTTACCAAAAAGATCACTACAGAAATTACCGCATTATTAAACCATAATGGCGAAGTCTGGATCGGCACAGGAAAGGGTCTTTACATTTATGATGAAAATAAAAAAGAATTAAGACAACAAGTTGATTATGGAGTAAACGGTCCGTTATCGACAAGTATTACCGATATTGAAGTTGATAGTAAAGGTACAATATGGATAGGTACGCCAATTGGTCTTAGTTATTTCACATCCGACAATAAGTGGAATTCAATTCAAGGGAAAGATGGATTGCCGATTGAAAATATTACTGCAGTTGAAATTGACAAAGACGATAAAATTTGGCTTGGGACAAATCATGGAGCGATATTATTTACTCCATATGAAGATGGAAGGAAATGGTATTACAGAGCCGGCAAAAGATATCTTATAAACAATGAAATTTCGGATATAATTATTTCTGCAAAGGGAATGCCGGTTTACTTTGAAACAAAAGATGGAATCAGTAAGCTTTCAGGCATTCAGCGTTCATTATCTCAAAAAGCCGAAATTATTGAGGAACTTATTAATATTCGGCACAGAAGATTAGGATTGGTCGCAAGCTGTATTTTAAATGATTCTGAAAATCCAACATCGTATAAAATTAAATATGGTGAAAATGACGGATTATGGACTTCCTATCACGTTACCGCAATGTCTTTGGCTTATGCCGCAACAGGAAATAAGAAATATTTGGAATCGGCAAAAAAAAGTATGCACGCGATTATTATGCTGCAAAATGCTTCCGGAGTGCCGGGACTAATTGCGAGAAGTGTTGTTCCAATAAATGACGAATATACTGAAAATGATGAATGGAGAAAAACTTCTGATGGCAAATTTCTTTGGAAAAGTGACGCGTCAAGTGATGAAATGGACGGACACTTTTTTGCATTCTATTCTTATTGGGAACATATAGCAAAATATGATAAAGCTGAAAATAAACTAATTAAAAAACAAATTTCCGAAATTATTAATTACTTGCTAGATAATGATTTACAATTAATTGACTGGGATGGAAAAAGAACTTATTGGGGTTTTTGGAATCCGGAAATGTTGAATGACGATCCCGATCATTATTTGGAAAATGGATTAAACTCCGCACAAATTTTATCATTTCTTAAAGTTGCGTATTACATTACGGGAAATGAAAAATACAAAAATCATTTTGATGAACTTATCGTTAAACATAATTATTTGGCAAATGTTTTATTAGAAAAAAAAGTATTTCCGGATGAGAACAATCATTCTGATAATCAATTGGCTTTTTGTGCTCTTTACCCTTGGCTGCAATTGGAACATGATCCAATTGTACGCAATGCTTTGCAGCAAACAGTTAGAAGGCATTATAAAACTTTAAGTAGAGACGGCTCGGCATTTTTTTATTTCGCCGCCGCTTCAATTGATCCGGACTTTGTTGATATTAAATCAGCTGTAAAAAATCTAATTGAAATTCCTACAGATAGACGACAATGGCTTACGATAAACAGCATCAGAAAAGATATTCAATGGTCGCCATATAAAACCAGATTTAACAAATCCCAACTTATAAGCGTATTGCCTCCGGATGAAATGAATTGGGATAAATGGAACGATGATCCGTATGTTCCTGACGGCGGCGGCAACGGTACTTTGGAAGATGACGGCGCATCGTGGCTTCTCGCATATTGGATGGGTAGATATTATGGATTCATTGGAGAATAAATATGACTTTATTAAAAGTAATAATTTTAATTGCGTTAATTGTATCCTTAAATAATTGTCAATCAGATAAATTAATAATTATTGCTCATAGAGGCGGTTCAAAATTAGCACCGGAAAATACTTTAGCGGCTTTTAAAAATGCAATGACGCTTGGCGTTAATATGATAGAGATTGATGTTATTCTATCAAAAGATAAAGAAGTTGTTGTAATTCATGATGACCGTATTGACAGAACGACTAATGGTTCGGGAATTGTAAAAGAAATGAATTTAATTGAAATTCAAAAATACAGCGCCGGAGATTGGTTTGACAGCAAGTATAAAGATGAAAAGATACCGACACTAAATCAAGTGATGAATTTAATAAATGGGAAAGTGAAGTTGCTTATTGAAATAAAAGGCGGCGATGAAGAATATCCTGGATTGGAAAATAAAGTTGTAGAAATCATTGAGAAATATAATGCATACAATTGGGTAATTGTGCAGTCGTTTAATGAACAAACTGTTTTAAGAGTTAAAAAGGGAAATAAAAAAATTATTACATTTTATTTGCTTGGCAAAAATGGAGTTCAATATTTAGAAGAATTGCAAAAAATCGATCGAATTGAAAATAAGTATGATGGACTTGCGCCAAACTACAATTTAGTAAATAAAACAAATTTAGAAATGATTAAAAACCATGGATTAAAATGTTTTGTTTGGACCGTAAACGAATTGGATATTATGAAAGAAATGATAAAGTTAAAAGTGGATGGAATTATAACTGATTCACCAAACCAGTTAAAAGAACTTTTATAGTTAAAATACTTTTCATAGGAGAAACCATGAGATCAAAAATATTATTAATAGTAATTTTAATGTTCACAAGTTTTATTCAAGCGGAACCTATGGAAGTTAAAAATTTGAAATGCGAGTATAAAATTAATCCGATTGGAATTGATATTGAAATACCAAGATTCAGCTGGGAATTGGAATCCAATAAAAGAGGCGCAAAACAAACAGCTTACCAGATAATTGTTTCACAGAATTATAAAAAATTAAATACCGATGAATCTGAAATATGGAACAGCGGAAAGATCAATTCTGATAATACAATTCAGATAAAATATGAAGGTAAAAAGCTTAATAGTAATCAAAAATACTATTGGAAAGTTTTTGTTTGGGATGAAGAAGGTGAAAAACATGAAAGTGATATTAACCATTATTCAACTGGGTTGTTAACTGAAAATGATTGGCAAGCAAAATGGATTGGATTGGATAAGGCAGTCGGCAGTGATGAACCAGATGCTGCTCACCGAATATTATCTGCTAGAATGTTGAGACATGAATTTGATATTGATAAAAAAGTAAAAAAGGCAACTGCCTTTATTTCCGGACTGGGTTTGTTTGAATTTTATCTCAATGGCAAAAAAGTAAGCGACGATGTCTTTGTTCCTGCCGCAACCGAATATAACAAAACCACTTTTTATTTGACTTATGATATTACTAATAATATTAACCGAAATAAAAATGCGTTGGGAATTATTTTAGGTAACGGAAGATATTTTGCTATGAGAAGTGAAGTTCCGGCGGTTATGAGAACATACGGATTTCCGAAAGCAATTTGTCAAATTGAAATTGAATATGAAGACGGATCAAAGAAAATTGTTGCCTCGGATAACACATGGAAAATTACGGCAAACGGACCAATAAGAAAAAATAACGAATACGATGGTGAATATTACGACGCGACAATGGAAATGGATGGATGGAATGAAGTTTATTTTAACGATTCTAAATGGCTGAACGCGGAAGTGGTTGAAAAACCCGGAGAGAGATTAATTTCTCAGCCAAACGCTCCAATTAAAATTATGGAAAAAGTAACACCAATAGATGTAAATGAAATAAAGCCCGGAGTTTTTATTTTTGATATGGGACAGAATATGGTTGGCTGGACTGAACTCTTTGTAAACGGAAAGAAAGGCGATAAAGTTGCTTTAAGATTTGCGGAAACTTTAAATGAAGATGGTAGTTTGTTTTTGGATAATATAAGAACAGCGGAAGTAACCGATACTTACATTTTAAAAGGCGACGGCGATGAAAGATGGGAACCAAAATTCACTTATCATGGATTTAGATATGTTGAAATGATCGGTTATCCCGGCAAACCAAATTTAAAATCAATAGTTGGAAAAGTCGTTTATGATTCACTCAAAGTAGTTGGAAAATTTGAGAGCTCGAATCAGCTTATCAATAATATTTATAAAAATGCTTTTTGGGGAATAAGAGGAAATTACAGAAGCATGCCAACAGATTGTCCGCAAAGAGATGAAAGACACGGTTGGCTTGGTGACAGATCTTCGGAATGTACCGGAGAGAGTTTTGTTTTTGACCTTTCGCTTCTTTATAATAAATGGGCTTGCGACATCAGAGACGCGCAAAATGAAAAAGGCAGTATTCCCGATGTTTGTCCTTCCTATTGGCCATTTTATAACGACAATACTACATGGGCTGGTACATATTTATTTGTTTCTGAAATGCTGTATGAACAATACGGCGATTTAAAAACAATAGAAATACATTATCCAAATATGCAGAAATGGATAAATCATATGAATCAATATATTCAAGATGGAATAATGTATAAAGATACTTACGGCGATTGGTGTGTTCCTCCTGAAGATGTAAAATTAATTCATTCGAGTGATCCTCTTAGAACAACCAGTTCGGAATTTATTGGTACAGCTTACTTTAATTATGAATTAAGACTCATGGCAAAATTTGCAAAATTACTCGGGAAGGATAATGACGCAAAAAATTATTCGGCAAAAGCTGAAATTATGAAAAACGCATTTAATAGAAAGTTTTTAGATAAAGAACTTTTACAGTACAGCAACAATACGCAAACCGCAAATATTTTGGCTATTGCTTTTGATCTTGTTCCAATTGAAAATAAAGAAAAGATAATTGGGAATTTACTTCAGAAAATTTTGGGTGAAGCTAACGGACATGTAGGAAACGGAATTATCGGCGGACAATGGCTTATGAGAACGCTGACCAATAACGGTTATGCGGATGTTGCTTATAAACTTGCTTCTAATTCTACTTATCCAAGCTGGGGTTATATGGTTAAGCAGGGAGCTACAACAATATGGGAATTATGGAACGGAGATCATGGGGATCCGGGAATGAATTCCGGAAATCATGTTATGCTTTTGGGTGATTTAATAATTTGGTTTTATGAAGATTTAGCCGGAATTAAAACCGATCCGTTAATTCCGGCATTTAAACATATTATTATGGAACCGCAGGTCTTAGGCGATCTAAAATATGTAAAAGGCGCTTATCATTCATTAAGAGGAGAAATTCAAAGCAATTGGAAATTAACCGATAGAAACTTTGAATGGAATATTCAAATTCCCGCAAATACAACTGCGACAGTGTTTGTGCCGACGTTGAACAAAGAAGATGTTTTTGAAAAAGGAATTTTAGCCAAAGATGCTGAAGGTGTAAAATTTATGGGATGGAAAGGTAATTCGGCAATATATGAAATTCAATCGGGCTCTTATTCATTTATATCTAAAGGTGTAACAAAAAAAATAACAAAATCTTATACTTCAAATGCCGTTATCAATCCGCGAGATGTAACTAAAATGATTGGTGAAAAAATAATCACAGACATATCTTGTTCAGATAAAAACGCGGTTATATATTATACTTTGGACGGTAGTGAACCAAACAAAAATTCATTTATTTATAAAGATCCAATAGAAATTACAAACAATACAATATTAAGAGCGCAGGCAATAGATAAAGATTTGAATCCAAGCATGATAATGCAGGCGGTTTATAATTTTGTTGATCCAAAAATTAATGGAATTTCTTGGAAGTTATATGAAGGCGAGTTTAAAAAAGTCCCCGATTTTACAAAATTAAAACACACTAAAGAAGGTAAGGTTTATCAATTTGGACTGGAAGGAATCGATATACCAAAATATAACTTTGCACTTCAACTTGAATCTAAAATTAAAATTGAGGAAGACGGTGAATATGAGTTTTATACTTCATCTAATGACGGCAGTAATTTATATATTGATGATAAATTAGTTGTAGATAATGACGGAGAGCACGCGGTTAAACAATCAAGCGGTAGAGTAAATTTGAAAAAAGGCTTACACAAAATTATGGTTGGTTATTTTCAAACCGGTGGTAGCAAAGGATTGCAGGCAATGTATAGTTTTAAAGAAATAAGATTTCTCCCTATTCCGGGACAAATATTGTTCTTTAAGTAAAATAATAAATTTATGAAATGAAAATAATTGGACTTATATCTTGCATTTAACTTTAATTCAAAATTTAATTAATTATTTAAATCCACTAAGCATAATATGAAAAGTACAAATTACGTATTCCAATTTTCATTTATTAAGTTCATTAAGTATCTAATAATATTTTTATTTTATTTACAGATAAACGTAGTTTGCCAAAGCAGCAATCCTCCGGCAAAAAATATTAAGCTAAATCCTTTGTTCACTGACAATATGATTTTACAACAAAATAAAACAATTACAATTTGGGGCAAAGCTGAGCCGGGCGGAAAAATAATTATTAAATTGTTAAATCAAGAGAAACAAACAATTTCTGATGTAACAGGAAATTGGAAAGTAAATTTAGAACCGATAAATGCGGGCGGACCATACGAAATAAAAATTATAGGCGAACAAACTATTGTAATTAAAAATGTTATGATTGGTGAGGTTTGGATATGTTCCGGACAATCAAATATGGAAATGCAGGTTGGCGGATCTGGAAAAGTTCTGAATTATAAAGATGAAATTGCAAACGCAAAATATCCTAATATTCGACTTCTAACAGTAGAAAAGAAAATGGCAGAAACGCCGCAGGATACTTTTTCAAGTGAAGGATGGAAACAATGTTCACCTGAAACTATTTCCGACTTTTCCGCTGTAGCATATTTCTTTGGAAGAGAATTGTATAAAAATTTAAATGTTCCAATAGGTTTAATTAATACATCTTGGGGCGGAACAGTTGTTGAAGCTTGGATAAGCGGAAATTCACTTAAAAAAAATCCAGACTTTTTAGAAACGGTTAAAATTATTGAATCAGATACAACGAGTGATTCTGAAAAAGCTGAAATTGAAAGGAAAAAAATTAACGAATGGCCGGATAAAATTGAAAAAATTCTAAATGAAAAAGGAATATTTTCTCATGACTTTCAAAATTTGTCTTATAATTCAGATAGTTGGCAGGAAATGAGTCTGCCGAAACTTTGGGAAGATGATGATTTAACTTATGATGGAGTTGTATGGTTTATCAAGGAAATTAATTTAAATGATGCATGGAAGGGGAATAAATTATTATTATCATTAGGTAAAATTAATGACTATGACGTTACTTGGTTTAATGGCTATAAAGTAGGCAGAGGTGTCGACGTTCAAGATCTAAGAAAATATGACATCCCCGATTCAATTGTTAATCACGGTAAAAATATTATTGCTGTTGCAGTTTTGGATATTGGAAATGTCGGTGGAATATACGGTCCGGCTAAAGAATTAAAATTAGAAAAACACAATGAGTCAATTTCTCTCTCGGGTAATTGGAAATTTAAAATTGATCCAATTACAATTGATGTAAGCAAATTACCAGAAAAACCGACAAGCAATGTTGGTCCAAATAGACCAACTGTTCTTTTTAACGGAATGATAAATCCTTTAATTCCTTTTAATTTTCAAGGTGTCATTTGGTATCAAGGAGAATCTAACGCTGAAAGAGCTTATCAATACAGAGAATTATTTAAAACGCAAATTAATGATTGGCGTGAAAATTGGGGCGGATTTAATTTCCCGTTTTTATTTGTGCAGTTGGCAAATTTTAAAAAGGTTAATTCTAATCCATCTGATGATTCTTGGGCGGAATTACGAGAAGCACAACTTTTGAATTTAAATTTAGATAATACCGGAATGGCAGTTACTATTGATATAGGCGAAGAGAAAGATATTCATCCAAAAAATAAACAAGAAGTTGGAAAAAGATTGGCATTAAACGCGTTGGCTAAAGTCTATAAACAAGAAGTAACTTATTCCGGCCCAATATATGATTCAATGAAAATTGAAGACGGTAAAATAATTATTAAATTTTCAAATACTGACGGCGGACTTATTTCAAAAGGGAATAACAAATTATTGGGATTCCAAATTGCCGGCGAAGATAAAAAATTTGTTTGGGCAGAAGCAGAAATTTCCGGTAATGAAGTTAATGTGTCAAATCAATTAATTAAAAAGCCTGTTGCGGTTAGATATGCTTGGGCTTCCAATCCTATCTGCAATTTATATAATGGCGCGGGTTTGCCTGCCTCGCCGTTTAGAACTGATGATTGGCCTGGAATAACTTACGGGAAAAAATAAGCTGATATAATCAATTAAATATTTGAAAAAATTTATATGAAAAAATACACATATTTAATTGCGTGTTATTTTCTGATTTCGGCTGAAATTATGAATCTACCTCCGCCGACCGGCTTGATGGTTGAACTGTTGCGCTTTCCGGAAAAAGCCGTTATAACCGATGCTATTCCAGAATTTAGTTGGATAGTTCCAAATTGGGTTACCAAACAAATAGCATTTCAAATCTTAGTTGCCTCAGATATAGATTTATTAATAAACGGAAACGCAGATTATTGGAATTCGGGTAAAATTAATTCGGAAGAATCAATAAGTATTAGCTATTCGGGAAAAGACCTTAAACCAAATCAATCATATTGGTGGAAAGTAAAATTTTGGGATGAAGCAGGAAATGAAAGTTATTTCAGCGATCCGCAAAAATTTATTACTTCAAATTTTTCATCTGCGACTGAATCTAAATGGAAAAGTGAATATTTACAATTAGGTGATTCAACTTGGGTTTCGGAAAATAGGCAAACAGCAGTTTTTCAGAAAATTGAACCGGTTGAAATTATTACAATTGATTCTATGAATTACTTTATCGATTTTGGAAAGGCGGCATTTGGAACTCTTGAGCTGAGATTAAATTCCACAATTGAAGATTCGGCAATAGTTTACTTGGGTGAAAGAAAAAATGAAAATTTTACAGTAAATAAAAATCCGGGTAAATCTAATATCGGTTGCAGTAAATTTAAAATAAATTTAAATAAAGGTATCACAGATTATAAAATTGTAATTCCGAGACATCATTCAAATTCTCCAAACCATCAGGAGTTAGCGCCTTTTTATCCAGAAGTTATGCCGTTTCGATTCGTTGAAATAAACAGCGGTCATAAAATTATTATTAAAAATATCAGACAGAATGCATTATTTTATCCGTTTAATGAGTCGAGTTCTAATTTCATTAGTTCTAATAAAAATCTTAATGAAGTTTGGAATTTGTGCAAATATACTTTAAAGGTGACTCCTTTTCTTGGTGTTTATGCCGATGGAAACAGAGAACGAATGCCTTACGAAGCGGATTCGTATATTCAGCAGTTGGGGCATTATTCCGTTGACATGGAATATTCAATCGCGAGGTATACAACAAATTTTTTACTCAACAATCCTTCTTGGCCTACAGAATGGCATATGCACACAATATTCATGGCATGGGAGGATTACCTTTATACAGGCGATAAAGAATTTCTTGAGGAAAATTATGAACTTCTTAAAATGAAAACTTTTTTTAGCCTTGAAAGGGAAGACGGATTAATTAGTACCGCGCCCGGAAAAGTTACTGAAGAATTTTTAAAGAAAATAAATTTTCAAGGAAAGAAATTAAGCGATATTGTTGATTGGCCTAAGGGAACACCTTTAGGTGAAATACAAGCCGGTAATGCAGGACCAACACCCGAAGGAGAGAGAGATGGTTTTGTATTTACAAACATAAATACGGTTGTAAATGTTTTTCACTATAAAAGTTTAGAAGTAATGTCAAAGATTGCAGATGTGCTAGGGAATGACCAAGATAAATTATTTTTCGAAACTAGGGCGGAAAAAGTTAGGTTAAGTATATTAGAAAAATTATATGATAGAAAAAGCGGATTATTTATAGACGGAGAAGGAACATCACATAGCAGTTTACACGCCAATATGTTTGCGTTGGCTTTTAATATTCAGCCAGAAACAAATTTAACGAACGTTATTAAATTCATTAAAAGTAAAGGCATGGCTTGCAGCGTATATGGAGCTCAATATTTACTTGATGCCCTATTTAACGTTGGTGAATCTGATTATGCTATATCTTTGATGTCATCCGAAAATAAAAGAAGCTGGATGAATATGATAAACTCAGGATCAACAATGACAACAGAAGCTTGGGATGAATACTTTAAACCCAATTTAACTTGGAATCATGCTTGGGGTTCCGCTCCGGCAAATGTAATTGTAAGGCGAATGGTAGGAATTCTGCCGCTGGAATCGGGATTTAAATCTTTCGCGATTATTCCGCAGCCGGGATATTTAAATTTTATTAAACTTAAAACGCCCACAATTAGAGGAACAATTGAATATAATTTATTTATTGATAAATTAGATTGGAAAATGGAAGTCTCGGTTCCTGGTAATTCAACGGCGTTTTTATATCTTCCATCAAAATTTAAAAATGTTATGATAGATGATGAAAACGTATTGCCGAGTAAAACGAAAAATATTTTTCATGAAGATAGAAATATTTATATTCTTAAGAGCGGATTCCACAACATAACCGCAAATTGATTCAATTGAAAATAAGTTTTAAAGTTTGGTTTATTATTGGCGGCGGTATTTATAACAAAAAAATATCGTCCCGTTTAAGCGGGACGATTAAAATTAATACTTAAAAATTTATTTGTTTCTTTCTACATATCTATCAATTGCATTCAATAATTCTTTATTCTTAGTCTGAAATTTTTCATCCTTAACTTTAGATAAAAAATAATTTAAATATTCTTTAACTTTTGCGGGATCAGAAGGGAATAAGTGCCATGAAATTCTATTTATTCCATCATCTACAATTTCTTTAATATCATCTTGATTTAAGAATGATTTTAATACTTCCAATGATTCGAATGAATCAAGATGTCCAATTCCATCCAAAGCAATATTTTTTTCATTACTCGATTTTGATAGTTCCAATGATTTTTTGTAAAGTTCAACCTTTTGATCTACAGTTAGATTTTTATCCATTTCAATAAAATTAGTGAATCCTTTTAATGCGGCGCTTTGGACATCATCAGCTGAAGTTTGTGCGGTTTTAAGCAATATATCTCTCGGTTTTGGATTTTGCCATAATGAAAGTCCGTTTATTGCCGCAGTCTTAATTTCATTATTTGAATTACCAAGTTCCTTTACTAAAATACCATAAGCATTTTCATCATCTGTTTGACCCAGTAATCTTAAGAAAGATGTTTTATCATTTACGTTTTTGGTATTATTCAATTCCTTAATTAGTAATACGGAAATATCTTTTGATACTTCGGATTTTTTCATAATAGTTGAAATTGTAAATTCTGCTTTTCTTTTATCCGAGTTATCCTGCAGTTTTTTAAGTATGTCAATTACTTTGCCGATATCCTTTGATTCTCCAATTTCACCGATGGTTTTAAATGCCTCATTTTTAATCAAACGGTTATCAGAATTTGTTAATTCTAAAATGGTATTTAATGCGGCGGAATAACCTCTGTTGCCGATGGATTTAATAAGTACGATTTTTAAATCATCGTTTGATGAATTTAGATTTGTGATAATTTCTTTATCAACATCCGTATTGCTTAGTAAATCTAAAGAATTTTGAGCTGCTTCGGCTTCTATGCCGGATTTTTCCACTGCAATTTTTGCCAGTTTAATTACATCTGTTTTATCTCCAATTTTGGAAAGAGTTTTAATTGCCGCTGTTCTTACCAATTCAACATCGGAGTTTAATAAACTCATTACCGAAGGCTTAACTTGAGCATTACTTGTTTCACTAAATATTCCCAATAATTGAATTTGATTCGCCGGATTTAAATTGCCGAGTAAAGATGAAAATTTGTTAATATCACTTATATTTTTTAAATCCCTAATTTTTGAAATTGGCACTATTTTTAATTCATCGGGTGAAGATTTTATTCTATCTAATATTTCTTGTTCTTTGTTTGGAGCTGAATTTAAAATGCCTGTTAAAGCTGCTTTCTTAATAGACATTGGCGCATTTTGAAGCTGATAAATTTTACTGTAATTGTTGTAAGCTTCAATTTGTTTTTTCTTAAGAAGTAAATTATCAGCACATCTTAAATAAGAATTTAATATAACATTTCTTAGAGATTCATTTTTAACATTTAGGTTTTTATCTAAAACTGTAATACATTTTTCATTTGCTATTTTTCCTAAAGCGGAAATAGCCGCGAATGAAAGATTTATATTTTTATCATTAATATATTTTGCAATTGCATCAACGGCATTTTGTGATTTTCTGAATCCTAAGGAATTTATTATTCCGATTTTAATTCTATCCGAACCTTGTGGGAGCGCTTCAATAAGAACTTTATCAACTTCGGGAGATTGAATATCTTCAATCGCGTATCTTACCAAATCACTAAGCTTTTCATCGTTTAAAAATATTTTTAATTCTTTTGCAGAACTTTCACCTCCAACAATTCTTAATTCTCTGCTTACAAATTGTTTCGCATCGAATGAGGCGTCAGATTTGAAAAAACTCAATAATTCTTTTTCGACTTCTGCATTTTTGTTTTGGTTATTTTTTGCGTCAATAACAATTTTATATATTTCTGATAGATTACTTCTGTCATCGCCAATTTTATAATTCTTGATCGAATCCAATAACTCACTTGGAATAACCTGTGCGTTTAGTTGAATTGATAGAAAAAGCATTAGAACAAATGAAAAGCAAGAAATAATTCCAATTGTTCTTTCAATATAATTTGATCTCTGCATTTGATTTCCTCAAAATTTCATAAAACAATTTAAATGTGATACGGACTTCTCATTGGTCTGCCGAGAAGTCTTGAAGCAACCGGATCGTCAATAATTTCTTCAGTTTCCGGATTGAATTTAATTGTTCTTCCCAATAACATTGCTATTTGTCCCAAATGCCCTGGTGTAGCAGATCGATGAGCGTTTTCACAAGGAGCAATAGTTTCTTGCCTGCTTCTTACCGAATCTAAAAAATTCCTCACGTGTCCGGGCGATTTTATTAAGTGTATTTCGTTTGGTTTAATAGTATCATTTAAAATAAGTTTATTACTTGCATCCAAACTATTGCCGCGGTCCACCCAAATCCAACCTTCATCTCCAATCCATTTTGTACCGGATCTTCCGTTGCAAACATCATTGTGTCCGCCGGCCAGAATCATTTTCAAACCATCTGCATATTTGGTTTCAACTCTATATCTCGTTGCTGTATTCCATAATCCGGTTTTCGGATATTCACCAACGCCCGAAATTTCTACGGGTCCTGTATTATCAATTCCCAATCCCCAATGAGCAATATCGCCGTGATGTCCTATCCAATCTAATAATTGTCCGCCGCCGTAATCTAAATTCCATCTCCAGCTTTTATGTACGCGTGCTGAAGCATAAGGAGCTAACGGCGCAGGTCCAAGCCAGCGTTCATAATCCAATTCTTTCGGAGGGTCGGTAATAATATCATTCCCTCCAAAGTCGGAATTTCCTGAAGGTAATCCGACTTCAACAGTATGAACCTTTCCGATTCTTCCATTTCTAACGAGCTCGCAGGCAAATCTAAAATGATTCTGTGATCTTTGCCAGCTTCCGGTCTGCCAAATTCTATTATATTCTTTAACGGTATCGCAAATTGCTCTGCCTTCCATTAAATTATGTGAAAGCGGTTTTTCACCATAAACATCTTTACCGGCTTTAAGCGCGGCAATCGCAATTATTGCGTGCCAATGATCAGGTACCGCAATAGAAAGAACATCAATATCATTTCTTGCTATTATTTCTTCATAACTATGGTAGGTAGCGCAGTCGTTATTTCCATAATAAGTATCTACTTGATTTTTACCTTCCATCAAATGATTTTTATCAATATCACAAACTGCAACGACAACCGCGTCGGATTCATTAAGGAACATATCCATATTCCAAGGTCCTTGCCAGCCAAGCCCGATACAGCCAATTCTTATTTTATCGCTTGGCGCTATTAATTTATCTTTGCCAATAATTTTGGATGGAATTATGTAAGGGAATGCTGTTAAAGCTGCAATAGTTCCAGTACTTTTTTTTATAAATTTTCTTCTGTTATATTTTTGATCGCTCATTCTGTTTACCTTAAAATTTAATATTTATTTTACAGCCCAGAGAATTCCTCTTTCTAAAATCTCCAAAACTTCCGGAGTTTCAAAATCCTTCATTGAATGACCTACTGATGAATAGAAAACTTTGCCTTTGCCGAATGACTTTTTCCAAACAACAGGCATTACAACTCCTTTTGTCCAGTTTGCGTGCTCGCCTGAAAAAGTTGTAGTTGCCAAAACTTCAACACCTGGATCAACAAGCATATAATACTGTTCTGAATGAACAGTAAAGTCAGAAATACCTTTTGTTATTGGATCGTCATGATTTTTTATATTAACGGTAAAATCAATTTGACCGCCGGGATGAGCCGCGAATTGGCCGCCAACCATAAATAAATAATTTGTATTTGATCGGAACGAATCGCCTAAGCCGCCGTGATAACCGGCAATTCCGGCACCATTTTGGACTGCTGTTGTCAAGCCTTTTTCTTGTTCGCCCGTTAATTGTCCCATTGTCCAAGCTTGAACAATTAAATCGAACTGATTCATTTTTGCCGAATCAGCGTATATATCTAATGAATTTGAAACAGTTACGTCAAATCCTTGTTCTTTCAGCCAGGGAAGAATCAGATCTTTAAATTCTTTTGGCTGATGACCTTCCCATCCTCCATATACTAGAAGTACTTTTTTAGCATTGGAATTTGCCATAGATTCAGCAGAAGCATTGAAGGCAGTTAATAAAGTGATTGTAAATGTTAAAAGTAAGAGAATTGTAATAGTTTTCATAACACCACCGAAATTTTTATTCGAAAATAGATAATAATATTCAAAAAAACCGAGTAAATATTTTTTCAAAAAAAATACTTGATTAAGTTACATAATTTTTATGATATTAGGCAAACGATTGTCTAACTTTATATCAATATTATTTTACATGTTGAAAGAAATCAAAATTTACAAAATGAAATATATTTACGTACTCGCTATACTATTAAACTTTATTTTTTCCGCTTGCAGCAATTTATTTATTCCTGAAATTTCTTCTCAACTTGAACAAACACTTAAAGAATTTCATAATCCAAATTCTAATGTTATATTGATTGCCGCACATAGATCAATGCATACCAAATTCCCGGAAAATTCTTTGGCTGCCATTAAACATTCAATTGAAAATGGAGTTGATATAATTGAAATGGATGTAAGGAGAACCAAAGATGGAAAATTGGTTCTTATGCATGACAGCAAAATTGACAGAACCACAAACGGGAGTGGAAAGTTAGAAGAATTAACATTTGATGAAACTCAAAAATTTAATTTAATTACAGAAAATGTCAATGACGAAACTTATAGAATTCCTCTTTTTGAGGATGCTCTAAATTTAGCAAAAGGTAAAATTATGATCGATATTGATATAAAAGGAGCTCCGGTAAAAGAGTTACTAAAATTTGTAAACAAAACGGAAACAAAATCACAGGTAATATTCTTTGACAGTGAATTTGAAGTCTTGGATAGTTTGCTATATATTGATTCGACTTTAATTGTAATGCCTAGAGCGCATTCTATGGATGAAGTTAATTTTATAATTGAAAAATATAGCCCGGAAGTTATTCACATTGATGATAGTTTTTTTACACATGAAGTTATAAATAAAATTAAAGATAACGGAGCACGTGTTTGGATAAATGCTTTAGGCAAGCCGGATGAACAAGCATTAAAAAAAGATTTTACCGGCTACAAGAGTTTAATAGAAGGCGGAGCTAATATTATACAAACCGATCTTCCCGTTGAACTCAAAAATTATGTTAACGGCTCAAATTAAAAAATATTTTATTTCAAGTAAAAAAGGAAACTTAATGAAAATATCAACAACTCTTATGCTGTTTTTTCTATTATTAAATTTACTTAACGCTCAGCAATATATTGATAAACCGTATTTACAGGATCACGCGGAAAAATATGAACTTGCCAAGGATCAAATTTCTTCGGAACTGTTTAAGGTTAAAAGTGATAGGAATAATGTAGTAAATATTTTATCGAATAACGGATTGTTAATGCCATTTGAAAAACAGATATTAAAAGACTTTAGATACAGCCCGCTTCAAGATGTGAATATAATTTCATTGGATATTTTGCAAAATCAATTTGTTTACTTGACCGATAAAGCTGTTTTCAGCAATGCATGGGCCGGTAAAAAATATTTTGAACATGGAATTAAAAATCCTTTGAAATTTGCGCTTGCCGAAAATTTTAATGTTTTAATCGGAGCGGAAAATAAATTAGTATTCTTTGAAGATGGAAAAAAAATATGGGAAAATGAAATTTCAGACTTCAAACCAATCGATATAAAATATGATAGAATTGGAAATAAGTTTTTTATACTGTCGAATGAGTCTATTTATCAAGTTCAGAATAATGATAAAAAACTTACAAAAGTTTATTCCGGAAAAAATCTTACGGCATTCGCGCTAAATAATAATCAAATTATTGTTGGAACAAATGATGGAATTTTGAATTTGGATAATATGAAATTCAACCCATCTCCAATAAATAAAAAGCTGCCTTTTACTAATATAACTTGCGTTGAAAATATAAATGGTCAAATTTGGTTCGGTTCGGCAAAAGGCGCGTTCAAACTTAGAGAAGATGGGAAGTATGATTATTACGCGTCAAAGCGCTGGCTGGTTGATGATGACGTTGTTGATATTTCAAGCGGACCGGAAAGCAGTGTTCTTATTTTGACTAAAACCGGACTGAGTAAAATTTTATTTACTGAAATGACATTGGCCGATAAAGCAGAATATTTTCAAAAGATTCAAAGATTAAGGCATATTAGATATGGTTTTAGTTCCGAAACATATTTAAAAACTCCCGGTGATCTTTCAACAGCAGTATTGCATGATACCGATAATGACGGTCTTTGGACATCGATGTACTTAGCGGGAGAATTATTTAGATATGCGGTAACCAAATCTGAAGACGCGAAACAAAACGCATATGAAGCATTTGAAGCAATGGAAAGGCTGACCGAAATAAGTGGAGTTGAAGGCTTTCCTGCTCGTACTTATGAAATTGATTCATATCAGTCAAGTGACACTGATCCAAATAAACCTGAAAAAGATAAAATATGGCAATTGGCAAAAGATAAAAGATGGAGATGGAAATCAACAACAAGCAGTGATGAATCTTGCGGACACTTTTTTGTTTATGCATTATTCGCTGAATTGGCACCCGATAAGGAATGGCGTGACAGAGCAATTCATCAATTGAAAATTGAGATGGATCATATTATCCGAAATGATTGGTATTTAAGAACATGGAATGGCGAAATTACTCAATGGGGAAGATGGCATCCTGATTATGTAAATAAATTTTCAATACATACCGGTGACAGAAGATTAAACTCATCTTTAATATTAGCGTTTCTTCAGGCTACATATCACTTTACAGGAGATGAAATTTACAAGAAAAAAGCATATGAACTTATCAATGAATATGGTTACGCCGATAACGCCGCATTGCCCGCTACGGTAATCGGTTTCGTAGAAGGTGAAAATTTAAGCGATTCTTGGAATCATTCAGATGATGAGATGTATTTTTTGACAATTCCTAATTTAGTTAAATACGCGTTTACCCCTGAATTAAAAGAAAAATTTTTTGAAGCGTCAAAAAGTCATTGGGAAATTGAAAGAAGTGAAAGAAATCCTTTATGGAATTATTTGTTTGCGTTTTCAGGTGGAAAAAATATTGATATCCAAGAATCGGCATGGTGGTTAAGAGAATATCCTCTGGATCTTATAACTTGGGGAGTAGAAAACCGACATCGTCAAGATATTGATAAAATTGCGCCAAATTTTAGAGAGCAGGAATATAGCGAAGTCCTTCCTCAAGATGAAAGACCTTTGCATTTGCATAACGGCGCATATAGAAACAACGGCAGAGATAACGGAAGTGAAGAATTACCGCCTTATGTTTATTTGCTTCCTTATTGGGCTGGAAGATATGTAAATGCAATCAGTGAGCCAGTAAATAAATAGGAACAATAATGTCGAAAAAAATATTTGCGGTATTCTTAATTTTATTAACAATAGTGAGTTGTAACAAAATGGAAAAAGTAAACGAAGTAATTTATATTCAAATGCATGAAACGCAACTGACATTTAGTACTAAAAACCATGCGTTAGATAACAACGATAACTTTTCCCCTGACGGTAAATATTTATGCTACGATACAAGAGCAACGGTTTACAATGAAAATCTAGCTAATTGTAAATCCATTGAAAAAGTTGAAATTTCTACCGGAAAAGAAACTATACTTTGGGAACCTCCATTTGTTACAGGTGAAAAAGCTGCGCCCGGCGTTGCAGCGGTTTCTTTTCATCCTAAAGAAAATAAAGTGATTTTTATCCATGGACCTTTTCTAGACGAAGTAAATGAACGAGGATATTATGATATAAGAAACAGAAACGGAGTTGAAGTTGACGGAGAAGGAAAGGGAATTATTACAAAAATAGATTTAAGAGATATAAAAAAACAAAATACAATACCTGGTGCGCAAAGAGGCGGAACACATAGACATGAATATTCAAGAAGCGGCAATAGAATAGGATTTACATATGACGATTTCATATTGCAAAATTATGATAGAACAATCGGTTATATGGAACAGAATGATAAAGCTCCCAAAGGCTACACTCATTATTTTTCAGTAATACTTAAACCGGCTGAAAAAGGGAAATCAAAACCGGGTGAAATAGAAAAAGCTAATGATGATTCTTGGGTTGATTCTCTTGGAACAATGAGAACATTTATTGGAAAAGTTAGAGCGGAAAATGGAATTGATTATTTTACGGATCTGTTCGTCGCCGATATTCCGCTTGACGTTGATATAACAACTTGTTTTTCAGGTAATGAAAAGGAATACCCGACTCCGCCCAAAGGCTTATCAATAAGAAGATTAACACATGGCTTTAACGCCAGCGGAATTGTAAGAGGTTCTCAAGATGGTGAACTGATAGTATTTACGGCACAGGATAAAAACGGAACGAAACAATTATTTATTATTGAATCCAAAGGAAATTCAAAGGAGCCGATAAAAGTAACAAACAGCGAATCTGATATTTCAAATGTTAGATGGTATTTAAACGAATGGATATTTTATTTAAGTGATGGAAACGTTTTTGTTTCAAATGTAAGCAAGAAAAATTTTGGAAAAACCTTTCAGTTAACGAAGGATAAAAAAGAGAGAACGCAATTAGTAATATCTCAAGATGGAAAGAGAGCGGCTTTTGATATTCCGACTGAAACTAGAGATGCTGAAACAAAGCTTGTAAAGGATGCCGCAGGAAACGATATGAAGCAAATTTATATTATGGATCTAGATTGGAATAAGATTAAAGCTAATTTATAAATCAAAATAATTTTTTAAATTGGATGAAATGAAAAAATATTTAAATATTTTTTTAATTCTTATTTTTAATTATACATTTGTTTCTCCGCAAACAAATCAAATTTTTATTAAAGGTATATCGCCGGATAATAATGTACCAATACAAATTTATTTTCAAAATGGAGTAATTCAGAAAATAGATACAATAGAATTTTCTGATGTTAAAGAAAAATATTTCATTGCGCCGGGACTAATAGATATACAAATCAATGGATATCTTGGCGTTGATTTTACCGGACCGAATTTAAACCCAAATGAAATAAAAAATGTAGTTAATGCATTGTACAAAGACGGTATCACTTCATTTTTACCTACAATAATAACCAGCGATAATGCAAGAATTATTGAAAACTTTAAAGTATTAAATGAAGCTCTAAAAAATCATGAAGTCTCAAGATCAATTCCCGGTTTTCATCTCGAAGGTCCGTTTATTTCTCCATTAAAAGGATTTAGAGGAGCGCATCTCGAAAAATATATACAAAAACCTGATTGGGATGTATTTCTTAAATATCAAAACGCCGCTGATAATAGAATTAAATTAGTTACGGTTGCGCCCGAAATTTCCGGCGCGGTTGATTTCATAAAAAAGCTTTCGGAAAATAATATCACAGTAGCATTAGGTCATCATAATGGAAATGCCGAACAGATTGAAGCTGCCGTAAATGCTGGCGCGGTATTATCAACTCATCTTGGAAACGGTTGTGCGAATGAAATAGATAGACATAATAATCCAATTTGGCCGCAGTTATCAAATGATAAATTAAACATATCAATTATTGCCGACGGCTATCATTTGACAAAAGATGAAGTAAGGACATTTTATAAAGTAAAAGGAAAAGAAAAAACTATTTTAATTTCTGATGAACTTGATTTAGCCGGACTTGAACCGGGCGAATATATCAGAGGAGAAAGGAAAGTACTGCTGACTGAAAACGTTATAAAATTTCCTGAAGAAGATGTATTGGCTGGCGCGGCTTCTTCAATTAAAAAAGGGATTGAGAATATGATAAAATTTACCGGCTGTACTTTAAGCGACGCGGTTAAACTTGCGACTGAAAATCCTGCTGAATTGTTGAAGCTAAATTCTATTGGAAAAATTGAAGTCGGTAAAAGAGCCAATATTATATTATTTGATTTTATAGATGGAAAATTAGTAATCCAAAAAACCTTTGTTGATGGCGAATTGGTATTTGATAAAAAATTATGAGTAAGTTGAAAACAAATCCAGCAATTAGAAATTTGATTTCAGCACTATTGGCTGTTGGTCCGGGTTTATTTTTAATAGGCTACAATATTGGAACCGGTAGTGTTACAACAATGGCAAAAGTTGGCGCGGAACATGGAATGAGTTTGTCATGGGCATTGGTTTTATCATCAGTTTTTACGTATATCCTAATGGTGGCATATGGAAAAACGACTATTGTTACTGGCAATACCGCATTGTATAATATTAAAACTCACTTTAAGCATGGAAAGTTATTGGCGGTTTACATAATGGTTTCTTTAGTTATTGGCGAGCTATTAGCATTAATGGGAATAATGGGAATTGTTTCGGATTTATTAAATGAAGCGGTTGTGATTTTGTTTGGCGGTAAAGGAATAGGGACTTTTGTAATCACAATTTTTCTAATAGTTTGTTTATATGCACTTCTTTGGTTCGGGCAGTATAAGTTATTTGAAAAAATTTTAATTGTATTTGTAATGTTAATGGGACTTTCATTTCTATTAGTATTCTTTTTAGTCAAACCAAGTATAAGTGAAATTTTAATTGGACTTATTCCATCAATCCCAAATAAATCCGGCGCTTATTCACTGATTGCTGCTATTGCGGGAACTACATGTTCTGCGGCAGTATTTATAATGAGAAGTACTGTTGTCGCCGAAAAAGGATGGAAAATTGAAGATCTCAAAATTGAAAAAAAAGATTCGGCGGTTTCAGCTTCAATTATGTTTTTATTAAGTTTTGTAATTATGGCAGTATCAGCGGGAACTGTACACGTTATGGGCATTAGCTTAAATAACACAGTTGATATGATTCAACTTTTCGAACCGATTGGCGGGAAAATCGCGGCTCTAATTTTAATACTTGGTATTGTCTCAGCAGGAATATCTACAATATTTCCAATAATACTTATAGCGCCTTGGTTAATTAGTGATTATGCCGGAAAAGAAAGAAATATAAAATCGCCAATGTACAGAATACTTGGACTTATTGGAATATTGTTTGGGATAATTACTCAGTTTATGAACGCACGACCGCCAATAATAATGATATTTTCTCAGGCATTTCAAGCTTTAATTCTTCCGGCGGTTGCAATTCCAATTTACATTTTAATTACAAATAAAGATTTAATGCAAAAGTATAAAGCCGGAACAAAAATGAAATTAGGAATAATTGCGGTAATCATATTCGGATTTGTAACAAGCTATTTTGCCATAGCGGATTTATTTAATTAATAAGTTGAAAATTTATGAATATCGATATTTCACGAACAAAAATTGAATTGGGCAAAAAAGCGGCTGAACTTGGCGCTAAAAAAATTAATGATGCGGTAAACTCAAACGGATCAGCAAATATAATTTTGGCAACCGGAGCTTCACAATTTGAAATGCTTAACGAACTTGTAAAAATGCAAATTGATTGGACGAAAGTTAATGCGTTCCATCTTGATGAATACATTGGAATATCAGAATCTCACAACGCTTCCTTCCGAAAATATTTAAAGGAAAGGTTTTATGATTTCGTTAAAATAAAATCATTCGAATTTATTAATGGAGAAAATGAACCGCAAATAGAATGTGATAGAATAAGCAGAATAATTGAACGGCATCCAATTGATGTAGCGTTTATAGGTATTGGTGAAAACGCGCATATAGCTTTTAATGATCCGCCGGCGGATTTTGAAACAACAGAACCATATATTATTGTAAATTTGAATGAAGCTTGCAAATTGCAGCAGATGGGCGAAGGCTGGTTTGAAAAAATTGAGGATGTTCCGGAAAAAGCAATCAGCATGTCTGTTAATCAAATTTTAAAATCTAATACAATTATTTGCTGCGTACCCGATTTCAGAAAAGCCGAAGCAGTTAAAATGACATTCGAGAAAATTATTTCGCCGCAAATACCGTCTTCTATTCTCAAAATGCATAAGGATATTTATTTTTATTTAGATATAAATTCCGCGTCAAAATTGAATGCTGAGAAAAAATATGAAAACTAGTTTATCAGTAATTTTTCTATTCGTTTTTTTTATTGAATTATATTCTCAAAATGAACCTGAACCTCCGGCAGGTTACTGCGGTGATTTCACATTAAAGCTTTCCTATTTTTTAGGCTTAATTGACTTTATTGAAAAGATGCCGCCGGTTCCTGAATCATTACGTGAATATAATGAAATAATTTACAAGGAAATTGATTCTACAAAACTTAAACTTGATATTTATCATTTAAAGGAGTTAAATGAATTACGACCGGCAATTGTCTTTATACACGGCGGGACTTGGAAAAGCGGAGATAAAAAAGATTATAGAAAATATTTAGTTGACTTTGCGTTAAAAGGATACGTAACCGTTACAATTCAGTATAGACTTGCCGGAGTTGCTAAATTTCCAGCAGCAGTTAATGATGTTAAATGCGCCGTTAAATGGATAAAAGAAAATGGTAATAAATATTTTATAGATACTAATAATATTGCGGTTGTTGGCGGATCTGCCGGAGGACATTTAGCCATGATGATCGGCTACTCGCAAGACGCGGAAATATTTAACGAATGTTCAATCAATAATGTAAACACAAAAGTTAACGCAATTGTTAATTTATACGGACCATGCGATTTAACAACCGAGTACGGAAGAAATCATCCCGGCGTAATTAATTTTTTAGGTAAAAAATATGAAGATGAACCGGAAATATTCAGAGCAGCTTCACCATTATTTTTTATTACAAAAGATGACACTCCAACATTAATATTTCAAGGTACAATTGATGACGTTGTTCCTGTTAGTCAATCTGATACTCTTAAAAACGCATTAGATAGAATTGGAGTTTACGCTGAATATCATAGATTGGAAGGATGGCCTCATACAATGGATCTTGAAGAAAACGTAAATAAATATTGTGAATTTTATATGGAGAAATTTTTCAAAAGATTTATTCCATTTTCCAAAAATTAGATTTTTGATAAATAAAAATTCTCATTACAAAATCCGAGTTTATTATGAAAAACTATTTGAAATCATTGTTGTTGATTATATTAATTACAAATTTGTACTTCGGTCAAAAATTAGACATCTCCAAATCGCAAATAACTATCGCGGATAATATTGATAAAAAAATTCAGGTGACGGCATTTAAAATGCTGAATGAAGAAATATTAAAAAGAACAAACATTGACTTAAAAAAAGAAATTAAATGGGATTCTAACAATAACATCATAGCCGTTTGTCTTTCTAATTCAAAAAAAATATACGGCAAAGATATTCCGCAAAGTAAAAACATTAATAGTTCTGAAAATAATAAAGAAGGATTTAGATTAATTTCTTCAACAATTGATTCAAAAAATATTATTTGGATTATTGGCGCGGACTCAAGAGGAATTTTATTCGGAATTGGTGAATTCTTACGCAGAGCAGAATTAGTTGATAATAAAATTTTAATTGAATCTAATATTGATTTTTCATCCTCACCGGAATATCCAATTCGCGGACATCAATTGGGTTATAGAAATACTGCAAATTCATGGGACGTATGGAGTGTAGAACAATTTGAACAATATATTAGAGACTTGGTTATATTCGGGACAAACGCGATTGAAAATATTCCAATTGGCGATAAAGGTGATGACAGTCCGCATTTTAAATTAACACGAAAGGAAATGAATGTTGAGCTGAGTAAAATTTGTGATAATTATGACGTTGATTATTGGGTATGGACTCCAGCCACGATTGATCTATCAAATGAAGAATTATTTAAAAGCGAAGTTGCCAAACACGAAGCTTATTATAAAGAAACACCTAGATTAAATGATGTCTTTTTCCCAGGCGGTGACCCGGGCAATAATCATCCAAAATATGTAATGCCTTTCTTAAAAGAACTTCACGCAAAATTAATTAAGTATCATCCAAATGCGGGAATATGGATTTCTCTTCAGGGTTTCAGTGAAGAACAAATTGATTATTTCTATAATTACTTAAATGAAGAAAAACCAACTTGGTTAAAAGGTGTAGTGTCGGGTCCAAGCAGTCCGCCAATTGCCGAAACAAGATTTAGACTTCCCAAACAATATTTACACAGACAATATCCGGATGTCACTCATTCGGTTAGATGCGAGTTCCCGGCATTAAATTTTGACCAGGCATTTGCCTTAACAATTGGAAGAGAAGGAATTAATCCGCAGCCGGAATATTACGCGAAAATTCACGGTGACTACGCGCAGTTCACCAATGGATTTGTAACTTATTCTGACGGTTGTCATGACGATGTTAACAAAATTATTTGGAGTCAAAGAGGATGGAACACAAAGAAAAGTGTGAATGAAATATTAAAAGAATACGGCAGATTTTTCTTCGGAAATAATTTAGCTCAGGAAACAGCAAATGGTATATTAGCTTTAGAAAAAAATTGGCTGGGGCCATTAAAAGCAAACGGCAGCGTTGAAACGACTTTTTCATTCTGGAAAAATCTCGAAAAAAATAATCCCCAATTAAACAATAATTGGCGCTGGCTTATGCTGCAGCTAAGAGCAGAATATGATACATACATTAGACGTCGACAAATATATGAAAAAGATTTGGAACTAAAGGCAAACGCTATGTTGGCTGATCTAAATGAAAATAATTATTCTGAAAAAATGAATTCCGCTTTAATGAAAATTAATGAAGCGGATTCAAATCCAATTTCACAAGATTTAAAAAAGGATATTGAAAAATATTGCGATGAACTTTTCAAAATAATTGGACTTCAAACAAGCGTAAAATTATATCAAGCAAGCGGTTTACAGCGGGGCTGCATTTTGGATTTTGTAGATTATCCGCTGAACAACAGATGGTGGTATCAAGATGAGTTTAAGAAAATTAATGAAATGAATTCAAGCCTTGAAAAAATTGAGCGATTGAAAACAATTAGAGATTGGGAAAATCCCGGTGCCGGAAGTTATTATGATGATATTTCAAATATCGCAAATAGCGAACATGTAAAAACAACTGTATTCGACGCTGTTGATTTTGGCTGGTGGGATGAAGGATACAGCCGAATGAGATTGTCTTCTCAAGTATATCAGAACGATCCTGTATTAGAATATGAAAATCTTGATCCCAACGCTAGATATCTAATCAGAATAACAGGTTATGGGGACGCGCTATTAAGAATTGATAGCGAAAGAATGGAACCGGTACTTTATAACAAAGAACTTGAAAAGTTTAAGGAATTTGTTGTACCTAAAAGTTTAGTTGGTGACGGCAAAATTAAAATCACATTTGATAGACCAGAAGAATCACATTTGAATTGGAGAGATTATTCGAGAATATCTGATGTTTGGTTAATTAAAAGATAATGGAAATTGAAATGAATAAATTGTATGTAATTTTTCTTTTCGCTTTGTTAATTTTATTTGGATGTTCGGAAAATAAAAAAAAATCAAATCAACCAGTTTATTTGGATAAACCTTTTCTTCAGGATTTTTCAGTAAAATATTATTTTAACAATAATACCTTCTCACCTAAAAAAGTTAGAATTGATAGAAATACTAATATTCAAATTCTTGCCTTAAATAAAATTTATAAACCGTCGAACGGACATTTCCAATATCCGGGCAAAATCGTAATTGATAAAAATTATTTGCCCATGCTGGATATGAACATTCTTGATTTTATCACATATAAAGACAAATTTGTTTATCTGACCGATGAAGCAATTTTAAGCAACGCGTGGGCAGGAAAGTTATATATTCCTTATGAACTAAGTAATGCAAACATTATTGCCGGCGGAAATAATTTTGATTTTATGATTTCCGGCGGTGGAAAAATATCATATTTAAATAAATCTGAAAAGATTTGGGATAAAGAATTAGAAGGAGAAAAAATAATTGATATTAAATTCAGTTTTACTCAAAATGAATTTTTTATCCTTACTTCAAATAATTTGTACGTTTATTCGGTTTCAAATAAAGAGTTTAAAAATATCATAAACAATGATTCTATTACTTGCTTTGATATATCTGACAAAGATAAGAATATAGTAGTTGGGACCAACAATGGTTATTTCGAAACTGATTATACGGGGAAGATAATAAACGAAATAAATAAAAAATTACCATGGACGGAATTAACAAACATTAAAATAATAGATGGTCATAAATGGTTCGGCACTACAAAAGGCGCTTTTATGCTTAAAGATGACGGGAAATTTAATTATTATTTTGGTGAAAGGTGGCTTCCCGGAAATATCGTAACAGATATTTACCAAGGAGAAAATAAAAATGTTTTAATACTTACTGATAAAGGACTCGGTGAAATTTGTTTTGAAGAAATGACACTATACGATAAAGCCATGAAGTTTGAAAGGCAGGTTAGAGAAAGACATATCCGTTACGGTATTAATGTTGATATTTCGAGCATGGAAAATAATGATGTTTCTACAAATACTTTAAAAAAAGCGGATAGTGACAATCTTTGGACTTCGATGTATTTAGTAAGCCAGTTATTCAGATACTTAGTTACAAAATCCGATGAAGCTAAACAAAATTGTTTCGAATCATTTGAAGCAATGGAAAGACTTCATACTTTAAGCGGAGTTAAAGGATTATTCGGAAGAACTTTTGAAAGAAAAGGCTATCAGGAGTTTGATAAAGAATATAGAGATTTTGTTGAAGATTATTGGTATCCTGGTTATAATGATATGGTTTCTTGGTATCATGTAAATGATCAATGGGATTGGAGAAGCACCGCGAGCAGTGATCAAACCGTAGGACAGGTTTTCGCGTTAACATTGATAGCAGAATACATTGATGATCCTGAATGGAAAAAAAGAGCAGTGACATTGCTCGATAATTTAATGACGTATATTGTTGAAAATGATTTTTATTTAATTGATAAAAACGGCAAACCTTCACTTTGGGGAAGATGGAATCCAGAATACGTGAATAGATTTCAGCCAATGATCGGCGATAGAAAAATTTGTTCTTCCAATTTTATCGCGTTTTTACAAAGCGCTTATAAACATACAGGAAAGGAAATCTATAAAGAAAAGGCGAATTACCTGATCAAAGAGCATGGTTATTTAGAAAATTTAATGCGGCCGTTCAGTGAAATTGGCCCCGCGCCTAAAGACGCTGATAATTGGAGCAAAATGCTTTCGGAAGAATGGAATCATTCAGATGATGAAATGTATTTCCTTACTTATTGGTCGCTTTATCCTTACGCTTTTACGGATTCGCTTAAAACACTTTACAAAGAAGCAATCAAAGATCATTGGAATTATATTCGACCTGAAAAAAATTCTTTGTGGAATTTCTGCTACGCGATGACTGGTGCCGAAGATTTTGATTTGAAAGAGTCAATTTGGCATTTAAAAGAATGGCCTCTTGATATGGTTCAATATGAAACTTTCAATAGTCATAGAAAAGATATTGAATTTGTTGCTCCCGGATTTATGGGACATAAAACAAAAGAGGTTTTGCCTCCCGATGAAAGACCAACGTTAAAACATAATATGTGTCAATTTAATTTGGATAATACTTCAAGAAGCGGGGAAGTAAGCGCTGGACATACATTTTTGCTGCCTTATTGGATGGGAAGATTTTTGGGGGTTATTAGTGAGCCAAAAAAATAGTTAATTTATTTTAAAGTGAGAATTACGTAAATGAAAAAAATAATTATTACTGTATTTGTGATTTTATCTACTTTTCACTTAGTTATTGCACAGAATTCAAACACAAAAAAAATAAAAATTGGAATGTGCTCGGACGTTCATCTGCCTACTATGCATGATTCGGAAATGAGAATATCAAAATTTATTGACAGCATGAAAATAGCAAAACCGGATTTCATTATTGAGCTTGGCGATTTTATTATTCCTAAACAAGAATACCAGCATTTATATGAGATATGGAAATCATATACCGGATTAAAGTATCATGTAATTGGAAATCATGAAATGGATGGAGGAACAACTTTAGAAAAAGCTTTAGAGTACAGAAATATGGAAAGTTCATATTATTCATTTAGTATGAATGGTTTTAAATTCATTGTACTTGACGGAAATGAAAAAAAGGATCCTAACAAAAAAGGTTACAGTTCATATATTGGCGTTAAACAAATTGATTGGCTTAAAAATGAATTAACTAATTCTGAAGAGCCGATAATTATATTTTCGCACCAAGGTATTGGAAGCGATCCAAACACTCCCGGCGAAAGATATTCAATTGAAAACGCGGACAGTGTACGAGAAATATTTGAGCATCACAACGAAGCAAACAGAAAAAGTAAGATTATATGCTGTTTTAATGGGCATACTCATCATGATTTTGCAGAAGACATAAATGGAATTTGGTATGTGACCATAAATTCAATGTCATATAAATGGCTTGGTGAAGAATACGAATGCTTAAGATACAGTAAAGAAATTGACGCAAATTTCAAATGGATCAAATATACCGCGCCTTATAAAGATCCTTTATTTACAGTTATTGAAATTTCTTCGGAAGGATATATAAAAATATCCGGAAAAAAATCAAAATATGTAGGTCCGTCTCCATGGGAATTAGGATATCCAGAACATTTAAAGAAATTTGTGAAGCCCGAAATAACAGAAAGAATGTTAAAATTTTCTTTATAATAACTTAGTTAATCTTTCATTAACCAGACTTCAGAAACAATTGTGCCCCAGCCGCCTGAGTTTCTCCATTGTTCAATTGAAACTCTGTCGCCGATTGCTGTATCATGGGCTTTTTCCAATCTTATAATTAATTTTCCGTCTTTAGTCGCGTGTCGTGGAACTTTAAACGTAAAAAAATCACTCATTTTAAACGGTACTTCCAGTTCCTTTGCAAGAACTATTTCGTCGGCATAAATTGTCTGTGATTTTTGATTCATTCGATGATTGTATCTTGGCTGATACCAAGGACGAACAAAGGTAAATCTAACAGTGTAATTAGCATTTGTATCTAAATCTCTATATTCTAAAGTAACACCTTTTTCTTCATCCTGAGTAAAATGCATTGAACGTTGAGAAGGTCGGTTTCCCTCATCTAACATATCATTTAAATAAGGCTGACCGTGATCATACGGATATCCGACAACAACATTCGGCGCTTTGTTAAATGTCCCAAGATTATCATAAAATCCGCTGTCACCCGGATTTTCATAATCCGCAATCATTTTTAAAAGACTTACTTTTTCAATTTTATCTTTAGATTTCACTGCTCTTTCCAATTGTCTTTTTAGCCAGCCTAACCCAATATAATCATGATCCAAATTATAAAATCCTTCATTCCTTTCGCCAAAAGTTTTGTTGCTTAATTCGCCTAATTCTTTTGCTTCTTGCTTTAGTGAAAGCATTTCCTTCGTATCGTGTAAATCATCAAATAATTTCAGCTGTTTATCAATTTCTTTCAAATTTAAGTCGGATATAATTTCGATCACATTATTTTCTATTTGTGTTTCTAATTCTTTTTGTTGAGCTACTTTTAACTTGATGTATTTATCAAGTGCGGCTTTCTGCATATACATTTGCCAAAGCCAATTATTGTTTAATTCGCTCTGCGGAATTTTTACTCCGGCATTTTTTACCAAATCATAATAATTATCTATTCCTTCTTTTTTATCTAATGGAATTTCGGGATTTTCTTCTAAGTTTTCTTCCAGCTGAAAAATCGCTTTTGCCATGAATGGTGCAGCTTCTTCGCCAAACCAGTTTTTGCAATATTCATTTACAACATCTTCGACAGACATTCTTGGCGACCATAAAAGTCTTTGCCACATCCATTGATTAAAATGATCGTGATGACCGCTTGAATGAGTGATATCTCCAATTCCGTAACGCATAAGATCATTAAATACACGATGATAATATTTTGGCCAGGCATAAAAAGTTAAACGATTATATACCATAGTTAAATATTGATCAGGTCTTCGTTCATAAATGTCTTCACTCCAGTGCGGAGGTTGATCTCCGTTTTTATCCGCTCTGGGATACATTTGAACATAACCGTGCTGGGCGTATTTCCAATGAGTTATTTCATTATAGAAAACTAGTTTTTGTTGAGGCGGAAGCTGATGCAAAATTTCTTGCGGATACAAACCATAAGGTCCAAATCCCGGATATTTAAATAAATCCATTCTATGCGTTTGTCGGTGTCCCGGCTGCCAGCTGGTCGCGTCAGAACCCGGACCGTAACCCCAAGCCCATAGCCAAGTTCGCGGTTTTTCCTGAAGATAATTAAATATTGCAAAATCATCTTCATTATCAAATTTTTGATTAGTAAAATATATTCTTGAAGTTGGGTGATATTTATGAATAATATTCGCCATATCTTCAACCAACTTTATAAACGTTAAACCGTAGGGATTGCATTTGTCGCATTCACAGCCGCCGCCGTCGCCGCCGTGAAATTTCACAAGATCAAAAGTTGGAGAATTTTTAAAATAATCTTCACATTTTTTTAACATAAATTCTCTTGCTTCATGAACCGAAGGGCAGATATACCCTAATCTTCCAATTGATTCGGACGCATTCCATTCTGCAGGGACTTCTTCACCTGCTGTATTTGCACCGAATCCGCCTTGTGTCATTAACCCAAATGATTTGATAAAATTAAACATTGGACCTGGATCAACATTGAAAATATTAGCGCCTGCCAAAGCATAATCTAAAATTACTCTTTTGGTTTCTTCTTCTGTCCAATCTCTTACTTTTGCCAAGTTTTTCGCAACATAACTTTGACCAAATTGTGTCCCTCTTATTTCAAACGCGGGTGCTGTTCTTATACTTAGATTTTTATCATAAATAAACGCTCCGTTTATAACTTGAATTTTTCTTAAAAACTCACCAACGCCGTATAAACAGCCTCTTTCGTCAACACCGGCAATTATAATTATATTTGGATTGCTTGAAATTGATTTTAATAAAAATCCTTCAGAACCCGGCTCAAGTTCTGATAATTCTTTTAATCTATTCGAATAAAATATTTGCTTTAAAATTTTATGACTTTTAGGTATTCCTAAAATTAAATTTGTTGATGAAATTTCACTATTATTTTCAGTAGTAATTTCAACATTTTGCAGACCTTTTTCATTCAGCCTTTGCTCAAGTAAATAGGCAATATTTTTCTCAATCGATGAAGCTGATTCACTGATAACAATTTCGAATAAATCCGTTTCAGCTAATGAGGCTGAGACATTTATCGTAAAAATTAGTTGAACAATAAAAATCAAATTGAGTAACTTCTTATTTTTCATATTTTCCCGCAAATAATTAAGATGAAATAAAGCAATAATAATTTAATCAATAATAAAAACACTTTGCTTATGTATTAAGTTTATTTATCTTTATATATATCGAAACAAACGATTGCCTAATAAGATAATCATTAAAATATTATATCCCAATTTTAAAATTGAGGGCAGTATCGTGATTGAAAATTCTTCAATTAAAAAAATAATTCTTTCTAAAATAAATTTTACTATTCTATTCAGTTTTTCATTTATCGCAATATGTAACGCGCAAAATTCATCAGAAAAATTTCAGAGAATAAAAAATAATAATATTAAGCTGAAAGCCGATCTTGGAGTTGGACTATGGGCTTGGCCTTTACCGCTTGATTTTGATAATGACGGTGATTACGATTTATTGGTAAACTGCCATGATGTGCCGTATAATGGAATTTACTTTTTTGAAAATACTGATGGAAATATTAAAATGCCTGTCTTTAAACCAGGTAAAAAAATTGGTCCGGCTCATAAAAATATTCAGATTTCTTATGTCGACAATTCTCCTAAATATCTTATTCCTGGGAAAGAAATTATAAACTTGATTTCAGGAAAAACTGAAAATATTTACCCGCATGAAAATATTTATGACGATGGTAAAAAGATAAGAGCAAATCAATGGAAATATAGTGATTATAATAACGATGGAGCGGTTGATTTAATTGTCAGTATTGGTGATTGGTCTGATTACGGATGGGATAACGCGTTCGATAGAAATGGGAAATGGTTAAATGGTCCTTTGCATGGATTTGTTTATTTAATTAAAAATATTGGATCTACGGAAAATCCAAAATATATTGAACCAAAAAAAATTCTTGCTGATAATAAACCAATTGATGTCTACGGCATGCCTTCAGCAAATTTATCGGACTTTGATAACGATGGCGATCTTGATATTCTTTGCGGTGAATTTTTGGATAAGTTTACATATTTTCAAAATATTGGAACAAAAGAAAATCCAGAATATTCTGAAGGTAAAATTCTTTCAATAGAAAATAAACCTATAACAATGGATTTGGAAATGATCGTTCCGGTTTCAATAGATTGGGATAAAGATGGCGATATTGATTTGATTGTTGGACAAGAAGATGGAAGAGTAGCTTTTGTTGAAAATACAGGAAAAATTACAGATGGAATTCCTCAATTTAATAAACCGATTTTCTTTAAGCAGGAAGCAGATGAGTTAAAATTCGGAGCTTTGGTTACGCCTTTCAGCGTCGATTGGGATAATGATGGAGATGAAGATTTAATTTGTGGAAATACCGCGGGTTATATAGGCTTTATTGAAAATCTTAGTGGCGCGAATCCGCCCAAATGGGCAGAGCCGGTTTATCTAAAATCAGATGAAAATGTAATTAGAATTCAAGCGGGAGAAAACGGATCTATTCAAGGCCCTTGCGAAGCAAAATGGGGCTATACAACTTTAAACGTTGCGGATTGGGATGGTGATAATCTAAAAGATATTATTATTAATTCAATATGGGGAAAAATGCTTTGGTATAAAAATATTGGAACTATGAACAATCCAAAACTAGCGGCACCAAAACCTATTGAAGTAGATTATGAAATTATAAATCCAAAACCGGCGTGGAATTGGTGGAATCCAGAAGGGAAAAATTTGGTTACTCAATGGCGGACAAATCCGTTTATTATTGATTGGAATAAGGATGGTTTAAATGATATTATTATGCTTGATTATGAAGGTTATTTAGCGTTTTACGAACGAAAAAAGATTGGTCATGAATTAAAATTATTACCGGGTAAAAGAATATTTTTCGATGAAAACAATAATTTGCTTAGGCTGAATGAAAAGGAAGCTGGAAAAAGCGGAAGACGTAAAATTGCAATTACTGATTGGGATCTTGATGGTAACCTTGATTTATTGATCAATAGCAAAAATGTGAATTTTCTAAAGAACATAAGTGCTGATGATTCAAAAATAGTTTTTAAAGATATGGGAATGTTAGGAAAAGATACACTTGCCGGTCATTCTACTTGTCCAACAATTGTAGATTGGAATAAAAATAATATTCCTGATCTTTTAGTCGGCGCTGAAGACGGATACTTTTATTATTTAAAAAACTCTAACGATACAAACGTAACAGAAAATACTTTTTTTGAAAATTCAAAATGTGTAAAATCATTAGAGACCAAAGTTATTTGTAAAGAAGAAGGAAAATATATTGGCTGGCCGACAATTTCAAAAACAAATACCGGTGACTTACTCTGTGTGTTTTCAGGTAATAGAGCAGATCATGTTTGTCCATTTGGAATTACGCAAATAATAAAAAGCAAAAATAATGGGAAAGATTGGACTGAACCTAAAATAATAAATGATACGCCATTAGATGATAGAGACGCTGGAATTATGGAAACATCAAAAGGAACATGGCTAGTAAATTGGTTTACTTCAATGGCTTTTGATAAAGAAAGGTATTATGAAAAATATCCTAAATGGCAAAAAATTAGAAGTGAATTAAATGATTCAACCATAAATTTCTGGTTAGGTAATTGGACACGAAGATCGCCGGATAAAGGTAAAACTTGGCTTAAACCGGTAAAACAATTAGTCTCATCACCGCATGGACCCATAGAACTAAAAAACGCAAAATTATTGTATGTTGGAACTTCATCGCTTAATAGCAATAAGATCTTAGGCGTTGAAATTTCTGAAGATGATGGAATAAGCTGGAATTTATTTTCACAAATTGAAATTGGGGATCAAGATACAATCGAATATTATCATGAACCTCATGCAGTAGAATTAAGCAATGGTAAAATAATTGCTATGTTCCGTTATCAGCCAAAAGATAAATCGGATTCATACTTAAGGCAGTCCGAAAGTTATGACGGCGGAATGACGTGGACGAAAACACACAGAACAAATATTTTTGGGTACCCTCCGCATTTGATAGAATTAAAAAATGGATGGATTCTTGTCGTATATGGCGTGCGCAAATATCCTTTCGGAGAATATGCGTGCATTAGTAAAGACGGCGGTGAAACCTGGGATGTGGAAAATGAAATTTACTTAAGTAAAAGTGACAATGGAGATTTAGGTTATCCCGCATCTGTTCAACTTGAAGACGGTTCTATAATTACAGTCTTCTACCAAATTGATAAAAAAGATGAAAAAACAAGTTTGTTTCAAACTCATTGGAAAATAAACGAGTAAAATATGAATAATCATAAAGCACTATTTTATGCTGTTTTTGTTACAATATTTCTTTCATTTAACACAACAATTTTACATTCTCAAGTTCCTTCAAAAATAAATTTGGATGTGCTTTGGCTTTTTAAGCCTGATGAACAAAATGTTGGCATTTCAGAAAAATGGTATACTGGAAATTACAATGATAAAAATTGGGATACGCTTGACGCGGGAAATAGGTGGGAAAATCAAGGTTATCCTAATTTAGATGGATTTGCATGGTATAGAAAAAAAGTAAATATTCCAATTGAATGGAAATCCAAAAAAGTTTGGATAAAATTCAGCGGTGTGAATGATGCTTATAAATTATTTATCAATGATAAAGAAGTTGCTTATGCCGGCGAGGCAAAAATTAGTTATGCCAGTAAACCGTCTTTTTCCAATATTACAAAATTTGTAAAATTCGGCGAGGTAAATTTAATTGCTATTCAGGTAAATGACTGGGGCAACAGCGGCGGTTTATGGCAAGTACCTATAATTTTAACCAATGATAAAACTGAAATTGATAACATGTTCAAACCGTTAACTCAAATTCAATTTGATCCGTTAAAAGAAGGATATAAATTAGAATGGGAAGATGAATTTAACGGCAATTCGCTTGATACCTCAAAATGGTCAGTCAGAGGTATTGGTCCGCGAGCGGCAGGTTTTGTATCGGAAAAAGCCGTTAAAGTTAATGATGGTAATTTAGAATTATATTCAACTAAATCTGGTGATTCTCTTTTAATTGGCGCGGTAGGAACACAGAATAAATTTATGGTTAAGTATGGTTATTTTGAGTGCAGAGCACAACTTCAAAAATCAAAAGGGAATTGGGCAGCATTTTGGATACAGTCACCCGGTATTTCCAGTGGAGAAGATCCTGGTGAATTTGGTACAGAGATCGACATTTTTGAATATTTTAAAAAGAATGGAGAAAACATAATTTCGCATAATCTTCACTGGGCTTACGGTCCAAATCAACAGTCAATAGGAGGCTTACAAAGCGTTGTTGATGGGGTAAACAATGGCTTTCACACATTCGGGCTTGAATGGACTCCGGAAAAATATTCATTCTTCGTAGATGGATTAAAATATTATGAAGTTTCAAAAGCCGTTTCGCATACGGAAGAGTACATAATTTTAAGTATGGAACTTCCCGCAAAATTAGAAGAATTGGTCGAAGCAATTTTTCCAGACGTATTTATTGTTGATTATGTAAAAGTTTATAAAAAATCTTCACATTAAAATTTAATTGGGAAAATAAATATGAAAAAATTGTTTTTAAAAAATTTCACCTTACTTATTACTGCTCTTTTAATACTTTTTGCAAATCGTATTGATGCTCAGGTGGATAAATCAATTGAGCAAAAAGCCAAAGAATTAGTTTCGCAATTAACGTTAGAAGAAAAAATTGGTTTAACCGTTGGCGACGGCAGATTTTTACCGGAAGTTGACTCTAATATGGAAAAAATTGAAGATGTTTACGTCGCGAACCGAAACTCAAAATTATTGATACCGCGATTAAAGATACGATCGACTTCACTTACAGACGGTCCGACCGGAATAAATAAACCCGAAGCGCCGGACGGAGCAAAAGATTATACTTATACAACAGCGTTTCCAACTTCAACATGTCTAGCCGCAACATGGAATACAGAACTTGTGCAAAAAATTGGCGAAGCATTGGGAAATGAGTTACTTGAATATGATTACGATTTAATTTTAATGCCTGCTTTGAATTTACATCGTGATCCTAATTGCGGACGAAATTTTGAATATTATTCTGAAGATCCATTATTATCAGGTAAAATGTCCGCGGCAATGGTAAGAGGAATTCAATCAAAAGGAGTTGGCGCAACGCTTAAACATTTTCTAGCCAACAATCAGGAAACCAACCGAAGAAAATATAATGCGGTAATCAGTCAAAGAGCTTTGCGTGAAATTTATTTAAAGGGATTTGAAATTGCCGTTAAAGAAAGTCATCCTAAATCAATTATGACTTCATACAATAGATTAAACGGTTTTTATACGGCAGAAAACCCTGAACTGTTAAAAGATATTGTTAGAAATGAATGGAAATTTGACGGTTTGTACATGACAGATTTCGACGGATATTATGGTGACGCACTCGCAAAAGTGCGTGCCGGAAATAATCTTTTAATGAGCGGAAATACCGATGAACTAAATGAATTGAAACTCGCAGTAAAAAATAAATATTTGGATGAAAGCACATTGGACGAAAATTTATACTACAATATGAAATTAAAATTAAACTCTCCAAGTATGCAAGGCTATAAACCTAGTTTCAAGCCGGATTTACAAAAACACGAAAAATTAGCCAAAGAAGCCGCATCTGAAGGAATTGTGTTATTGAAAAATGATAATCACACGCTTCCGTTAAAATCGAGAATTAAAGTTTCACTATTTGGCAAAATTGGATATTATCTTATTGAAGCCGGAACCGGAAGCGGAGGAATAAGAAGCAACAGACATTCAATTACAGTTAATGACGGTTTAAAATCAGCGGGATTTAAAGTATTGCCGGAAATTGAAAAAATGTACAAAGATTATATTGAGCAGATTAAAAGAGAAAACCTCGTGCCGGATTATTTTAACAATCCTAAGATGAGGGAAGATAATGGAATAACTGGCGATCAAGCTCCATTGCACTTTAAGAAAAGGTTAGTTGCTTTTAGTAGAGATAAAAAACTTTCCGCGGAAGAAATAAAAAAATACGAATCCGAATCCGATGCCGCAATTATTACATTAGGCAGAAGCGCCGGTGAAAATTATGAAAACGGATACTTACCCATTACGGAAATCGAAATGAATTTAGTAAAAAATGTGTCTGAAACTTTTCATAAAGCAGGAAAAAAAGTAATTGTAATTCTAAACGTTGGGGGTGTTTGGGAAACAGCAAGCTGGAGAGATTATGCAGACGCAATATTATTGATGTGGCAGCCCGGACAAGAAGGCGGTTACGCTATTGCAGATATAATTTCGGGAAAAGTTAATCCTTCTGGAAAATTACCGGATTCATTTCCGTTTAAATATGAAGATGTTCCTTCATCAAAAAGTTTTCCGGGAGAGCCTAAAGATGAACCCGTAAATTCTTATTATGAAGAGGGAATTTATGTCGGTTACAGATATTATAATACATTTAATGTTCCAACAGCATATGAATTTGGATATGGGCTATCTTATACTACATTTAATTATTCTGACCTAATATTGAGCGGCACAACATTTTCATCAGATTTGAAATGTTCTGTTAAAATTACGAATACAGGAAAAGTTGCGGGTAAAGAAGTGGTACAATTATATATTTCAGCTCCTCAGACAGAAATTGAAAAACCGATTCGCGAATTAAAAAGTTTCGCTAAAACAAAAGAATTAAAACCTGGAGAAAGTCAGATAGTTTCATTTAATATTGATGGGAATTCATTAGCTTCATTTTGGAGCGGAATTAGTTCTTGGGTTGTTGATAAAGGAGAATATGAAGTTCAGATTGGTGCGTCGTCAACAGATATTAAACTTAGAGAAAAATTTAATGTCGAGAATAAAATAATTATTGAGAAAGTACACGATGCACTTTATCCAAACTTTATTTTGAAAGAATTAAGTCAAAAGAGCGAATAAAGGCCGAATGTTAAAATTCATAAACAATTGAGATATAATAATGAAAACAAAATTTATGTTTTTAATTTCATTTTTGTTACTTGTATCAGCAGGTAAAATTCATACTCAAAGTAATTTTGTAAAAACAAATGAATGGTTAAAGGATTGGTTTTTAATTGGTCCATTTACTTTAACAGAAAGTATGGATAACATAAATCATCTTCCGGATTTTGAAAAGGATTTTCTTAAGGATTTTGGCGGAGAATATAATTTTACTTTTGATAAAAATAAGAGCATAAATGAAAAAGGCGAAATTCTTAAATGGAAATTGTTAAACTCAAATGATTCAATAATAAATTTGGACGATGCGGTTTCTAAACGTTCTTATATAACCGCTTATGCTTACAAAGAAATCAATGTTGAAAAGGAAGGAACTTATATTCTTGCGCTTGGGACAAATGACGGCGGAAAATTGTGGATAAATAATAAGGAATTATGGGATCATCAAAGCGGAAGAGGTGTAAAACCCGACGAAGATCTAATTCCGGTTCACTTTGATAAAGGCAAAAATAAAATATTATTGAAGATAGAAGAACGGGGAAATTATTGGGGATTCTGCGCAAGAATTCTTCCTTTCAAAGTAGAATCATTTCTTATGAAAAACGGAGTTTTTGAAATTACCGCCTATCCGCAAGGGAATTCCGAACTAAAATTTATGCTTAATGATAATGTAGCGGATGATATTTTTAAATCCGTAAAATTGGAAATTAAGGATGAGACAAATTTACTTTTGTGGAAAGGTGATTGGGATAAAAATAAAACTATGAAACTCCCGATTTTAAATAATAATTATCAGCAGTACAAATTAAATATAAGTGCTGAAAGAACAGATAACAAAATATGGCAGAAGGAAATAAATTTCTTTTCTGGAAATAAAAAAGAATTTACGCTATTTAAAAACAATAAATCCAATTATAAAATAATTTTAAGTAAATCAGCTTCTGCTTCGGAAAAATGGGCAGCCGATGAATTAAACAAAACAATAAAAGAAATCAGCGGCGTTGAATTTAAAATTGAAGATGACAATTGTGTTTTATCGGAAAATGAAATAATCATTGGTTATAACAAACATTCTGCAAAATTATTAGGCGATACATTCAATAAACCAAATTTAATTGACGAATCATATTTTTATAAAAATTGCGGATCAAATATAATTTTAATTGGAGGAGAAGAACGCGGAACAATGTATTCGGTTTTTTCATTTTTGGAAAATGAATTTGGCGTTCGCTGGTATACTCCGAATGTTACATTCATTCCTAAACGGGATGAATTTATATTCAGCTATTTAAAATTTACCGATTCTCCAGCAATCCGTGTTAGAAATGATTTTTATTATGAAGCGTTTGAACCAATTTGGGCGGCGCATAATAAAATTAACGGCGCAATGGGAACCCGCGAACAGATTGGCGGAGTTGAAGGTTATTGGTCAGTTCACACATTTTATAGGTTTATGCCGCCGGCAGAATACTTTACAGAGCATCCTGAATATTATAGTTTAATAGATGGACAAAGAATTTATGAAAATGCACAATTATGTTTAACAAATCCAAATGTTTTAAAAATTATTACCGAAAAATTAAAAGAAGTAATGCGCACTGAACCTGGTAATTTAATTTATTCGGTTTCTCAAAATGATTGGCGAAATCCTTGTCAGTGTGAAAATTGTCAGGCTATTGTTAAAAAGGAAGGCAGCGAGTCAGGTGCTGTTGTTTGGTTTGTCAATCAAGTTGCGGATAATATAAAATCTGAATTTCCTAATAAATATGTCGGCACACTTGCGTATCAATACACTCGTAAACCACCTAAGAATATAAAGCCGCGTGAAAATGTTGTTATTAGATTGTGCAGTATAGAATGCTGCTTTGCACATGATTTTAAAAGTTGTCCCGAAAACCAAGAATTTCTTTCCGACCTGGAAGGCTTGGTCGGCAATTGCACCTCATTTATATATTTGGGATTATGTTGTTAATTTTAGTCACTATATTTTACCATATCCGAATTTTAATGTTCTGCAATCCAACATAAAAACATTCCAAGAAAATAATTCCATAGGTATAATGGAACAAGCCGCTTATCAAAGTCGCGGCGGTGAATTTTCGGAATTACGCGCTTATTTAATTTCTAAACTTTTATGGAATTCAAACGCGGATGTTGAAGATGTAATTAATGATTTTATGTATGGTTATTACGGCAAAAGCGGACAATATGTTAAAGAATATTTTAATTTGCTTCATTCACAGTTAAATGAAGATACTCACATACACCTGGGATTGGGAGTTGATGATGTAATATTTTCCGAAAAATTTATTAAATGCGCCGATAAAATATTTGACAAAGCAATTATTGTTGCCGAAAATGATGAAATTAAGGAAAGAGTGGAAATGGCGCGTTTGCCGTTAATGTATTTGAAGTGTTCAAGATTTCCGGTTAATTCTAAATATGACGGTACATACGATAAATTTAATGAAATTGTTGAACGTGAAGGAATTACACATTTTGCCGAATCGGGTAAGCCGCATATGGAAGCATTTCATAATTATGTAAACAATGCAAAATAAATTATTGAATGAGGTTTTATGAAGCTGAAAATTATCAGATTATTTGCCGCGATTGTAATGTTGTTCTCATCATTAGTATTTTGCCAAACAAAAACAGATAAAATTGAAGATCAATTTGAATTCGCGAAATCCAGAATAAAAGATTTGCGTCTCAGTTCCTACATTACTGCTCACGCGGTTAGAGATCTTTTGAATAATGAAACCGGAAGACGAGAAGCCCTTTCCGTTTTGAGATGTAATGGAATTACAAAAGTATATATTGAAGTTTACAGAAGCGGATTAGCTGTTGATAAAAAATTATTGAGTGAAGTTAAAAATTATTTTGTGAAAAATAACTTTGAAGTTGTCGGCGGAATAGCGACTGTACCTGGAGATACGTTTGGAGTAAAGCAGGAAGGAAAACTAGGCTGGTTCAATTGGCAGAATGAAAAAACACAAACTGATTTGAAAAATGTTGTTAAAATATCGGCCGAAATATTTGATGAATTTATTGTTGATGATTTTTTATGTACCGGCGATACAAGCGCAGAATCTAAATCGGCAAAAGGAATTAGAACTTGGTCGCAATATAGAAGAGAATTGCTGACAAAAATATCTGAAGAAATATTCGTTAAGCCAGCAAAGGAAGTAAATCCAAAAATTAAAATGATCGTTAAATTTCCGCAATGGTATGATAGATTTCACTTATTTGGATACGATCTTTCTACTAAACCAAAAATATATGATGAAGTTTGGGTCGGTACTGAAACTCGTGGTCAATATACTCAGCGGTATGGATTTGTACAGCCTTATGAAGGATTTATAAATTACAGTTGGATAAAAGATATAGTAAAAGATAAGATTGGCGGAGCGTGGTTTGATCATGGTGATTGTGATAAAAATGACTTTATTGAACAAGCTTACCAATCGGTAATTGCAGGTGCAAAAGAAATAGTAATATTTAATTATTTTGATTTGATAAACGGACATGAAGGACATCATTTATTAAGAAACCAATTTGAACAATTAGCCGATTTGGCAAAGTTTATCAGTGAAAATCCTGTGCATGGGATTAAAGCATACAAACCGATTAATAGCGATGCCGGCGGTGATTTGTATATAATGGATTTTATGGGAATGTTGGGAGTTCCGATTATTCCGGTACATGAATATCCTTCGAATTGTAATGTAATATTTTTGCCGACACAAGCAGCGTCCGATAAGAATATTGCTGAAAAAATTAAATCATCTGTAAACAAAGGAGTAAAATTAATTTGTACTGCAGGATTTCTCTCCGCAATGAATAATGACTTTTTGTATAATATTTCCGGCATTGAGAATATCTCCAAAGCAAATCCATTTAATTCTGATCAGATTATTGAAAATAGTAAAGAAATAAAAATTGAACATGGTTTGGATTTAGAATGTAACCTAAAATTAAAAGAAGCGGATGTTCTTCTAGAAGCAATTCACGAAAATAAATCTATACCATTTTTAACGAAAAATAATTATAAAAATTCTGAGATTTATGTTTTAAATACACATACATTTTCTCAAGAAGATTTTGATAAAGTTGGTGAAGTTTTGTTGTGTCCAAAACCTTTGGGCTTATTGGAAATACCTAAAGCATGGACAAATGAAATAAGAGAAATATTTAATTTAGATAAAGATTATAAAATTGACGCGCCAGCCAGAATTTCAATTCAACCTTTTGGGAAATGTAATTATTTAATTCATAATTATAATAACTCTGTTCAGCAAGTGATTTTAAGTTTTGAAGATAGTTCTATTGAAAAGCTTAAGGATAAATTGACTAATTCAACTTATGAATTTGTTAATGGCAAATTTACAATTGAACTTGCGCCAAGATCGCGTATTTGGCTAACAAAAAACAATTAATCTAAACTGGAATTAAAATGAAATTTAAACCCGAGCATATTAACGCATTTTTTGTTTATCATACTTTATTTATAATATTGGTTCTTACTGGACATTTGTTTTCACAAGGAAGATTTCTCAGAGGTGAAATTTACAAAGAGTATAATCTTGAAAACAAAACCGCCGATTTTTATGTGTCGACAAAAGGGAATGATAATTGGTCAGGTAAATTGGCGGAACCAAACGCAAAAAAAACTGATGGACCATTTGCCACAATTGAAAGAGCAAGAATAGCAGTTATTAATCTAAAGCAAAAAATCTATAAAGAAAAACTTCCGCCGGTTGAAAAAAGATTTATAGGTTCAACTCATAAATTCGGCAGTGGAAATGATATTCTTGTTTTAATAAGAGAAGGAATTTATTCAATTGACAGTTCAATTACTTTTTCACCTAATGATGGCGGAGAAAGAGTAGAAACGGATCTTCCGACTGGAGCATTTGAATACCATAAATTAAAAGATTACTTTGTGACTTATGCTTCTTATCCGGGTGAAAATGCGGTAATCTCCGGCGGTAAAAAAATAGCTAATTGGATCAAAGCCGAAAACGGAATTTGGCAGACAAAAGTAAATTTAAGTAAAGTTAAAGAATTATATGTTAATGGGAAAAGACAAACTCTCGCTAGGGCTCCAAATAAGGGATTCTTTAATACAGTCGGTATTCCAACCGATTCAAGCTCATTTAAATTTAACAAAGGTGATTTAAAGAATTGGGAAAATTTATCTACAAATAATTTGACAATGTTCGTAAGATGGGGAACTGTTTTTGGAAAAATATCTAAAATTGATGAAGTAAATAATATTGCGTATTTAGAAAAACCCAATTCGGAAATAATGATCATTCCTCCAAAATACTTTATTGATAATGTTGAATCAATTTTGGATACTGCCGGAGAATGGTTTTATAATAGTTCAAAAAAAATATTGTCATTTTTACCTTCAAATGAAAATACGAATCTTAATGAAGCGGATGTTTATGTGCCTTATTCTAAATCCCTTTTCAAAGTTATTGGAAAGAAAGATAAACCTATTAGAAATTTAAGATTTTACAATTTGGAATTTACTACAACTTCTTTTGGCGGTGAAGCGACTCTTGATCTTGTATACGCAAATAATTGCGAGATTATAAATTGTAAGATCAACAATGTCGGACAAACTCCAATTAAATTAGGTTTGGGCAGTTATAAAAATTTGATTACAAAAAATAAGATTATGAATTTTGAAGGCAGCGGAATTGAATTAAGAGGTGCGGCAAAACCTGAATCTTGGAATGACATGGTTTATGATAATACAATTTCTTACAATGAAATTGAAGGCGGCGAGTATGCGCATATGGGAATTGGCGCGTCAAACACGCTTAGAACAGAAATTAATCATAATTTTGTCTCCAATGTTGGAAGTTACGGCTTAGCAGTAGGCAGTTGGCCTAATGTAGAAGAATCAAGCGATGGAAATTATTTGGTAGAATATAATCATGTTGAATATGCCACAATGCTGAGAGATGATGAAGGCGGTATAGCGGTTTTTGGTTTGAGTCCGGGTTCTATTGTAAGAAATAATTTGGTTCATGATGTACGACCTGCACCAACTAACGAAAATGTTGGATTCTTTTTTCAAAACATGTCGAAAGGATGGAATGCTTTCGACAATATTTATTACAACTTAAAACAAGCTGAAATGAAATTATGTGCCGCATATATTACAGATAATATTTATAAAGATAATTTTTTAATTGAAAAGCCAGTAAACGATCCCGAAAAATTAATCTTGGGAAATCCGAAATTTTATACCGGTTCTGTAATAATAAATGAGAAAAAGGAATATTTAACCGGTGAAAAAGTTTCGATAAAAAGCGAGGTAAAAAATTTAGGTTCAAGTGGAATAGAAAGTGTTGATCTATACATTGATGGTAAAATTGCTGAAAGTAAAAAGTTTCCTATAATTTCAAATAATATTAGAACAATAGAATTTATTTATCAATTTTATGAACCGGGAAAACATAGAATTTCTATAAACGAAAGTTCAGAATTAGAAATAAATGTAAAAGGTGAGCCGTTAAAATTTGTCGTTAATGATATTCGCTCTTCAATGAATAAATTACCATTAGAAGAAAATGTAATTATAAAAAGTGTTGTACAGAATATAAAAAATGCAAAGCAAGAATTCAAAATTGAATTGTTGGTTGATAATAAAATTGCAGAAACCAAGTCAGTCAGTTTAAATGAGAATGAAATTTCGGAAGTAAATTTTTCTATTATTCCTAATTTAGGAAAACATAAAATAACAATTGGAAATTATGAACCGATTGAAATTGAAGTTTACAAAGGTGAGGAGCAGAAAATATCAGATAAGGATCTTTCTACATTTTGCTCAACAACCGCGCAGCCGTGTAATTTTAATTTCTCAATTGACAAAAATATTTTTGAGATTGAAGCTTCCGGCACCGATTTTTTACACGCCGAGGATTCTTATGGTACAATTTATTTGAATAGAAAGATTTCGGGAAATTTTATTGCCTTAGTTAAAGTTCAGAAATTTGGAGAAGGAGTAAGCGAGTGGTTTAGAGCTGGGTTATTCGTTAGAAATGATATTACAAAAAGTAATGTGGATGAAATTGGATGCAAAGGATCATTTTTAGTTTTTTCTACCCCAAAGAGAAATGGTGCGCAATGGGATGAATTTGCCGATGGCTCGATGCACAATACTAAAAGTTTTAATTATGAAAAGAAAAATCCTTTCCCAGTTTGGTTAAAACTGATTAGAGATGGCAATAAATTTATTAGTTATTTTAGTTACGATGGAACAAATTGGGAAATTGTTAGAGATTCACCGGAAATAAAAGATCTTGCAAAATCAATTAACATTGGAATTGCTGGCGGAACAAATGATCGAAGGCCTTCCAAAGTATATTTTGAAAGTCTTAAAATTATTTGTGAGGAAAGCCAATAATATTCTTTAAAATTTAGAAATAAATTATTTTGTAATCTAAAAAAATGAAAAGTTTAAAATGAGAAAATATCTGTTAGTTTTTGTTATAGTTAGTATTAGCACAATTTTCGCAAAACCAAAATACGCAATTGGATTATTTCATTATAATTTTCAGTACGTTGCCGGCGATTATAGAATTGAAAACAGAATTGTTAAAGAATCACTTTATCCTGCTTTGCAATTCTTCGATCTTAATCCTCAGTACAAAGCAGATTTTGAATTCCAGGGATATGCGATAGAAACCATGGCAGAAGAATATCCTGAAGTCTTAAAATTGCTAAGAAAATTAATTGATCGCGGACAAATTGAATTGGTGATCGCACATTATTCCGATCAATTTTTTATTGCTTATCCGGCATATGATCTTCAGAAATCAATTGAAATTTCCGATGAGATTTTAGAAAAGTATAATCTGAAAAGATCAAGAGTTTTTTTCGGTCAGGAAATTCAATACTCCCCGGGACTCGCGTCAGCGTTAAAAGGAAAATATGATGTTGTTGTTACAAGTTCCGATCCTCATTCTTATTACAGAGATAAAACAATGCCTTTGGTAAATGTTAAATATGGTTATGATTCTATTTTGGGTTTAATTGGTGCCGGAGAAAAGAAACTTAAAAATTTAGATTGGGATTGGTCATTTCTTGATGATGGCGAAGTATTTAATACTTTAGATTATAACAGTAATTTTTATAAAGTACCTGAACAAGAAAAGAAAAGTATTGATGAATTTAAAAAACTAGAGAATGAAGGTTATCTGTTTGTAACAATGACAGAATTAGTTGACATATTAAAAAACGATAAAGATTATAAAATTGCAGATTATCCCTTTATACCTGAAGGTACTTGGAATATGAATGTTTGCGGACCATTTATGTGGATGGGAAGACAAAGAAGCGGCGTTGAAACAGATGGAATTACAAGAGCTTTAAGCTATGAATTACGAGGGGAAATATTAACCGCCGAAAAACTAATTGATTACGCGAAGTCACTAGGGAAAAACATATTAAAACTTCTTGAATTAATAAAAGAAGCATGGAAACATCTGCTGCTTTCGGAAGTGAGTGATTCAAGCGGTTGGACGCCGTGGTTGGTAGAAGTTCAGTACACCGAGAATGAAGTCGCAAATGCGAGAATGGTTCTTGATAAAATATTTAAGGAATTAATTGATATTTTGCCGAAAGAAAACGAATATTTTGAAGTTGATACAAAAACCGGAAATGTGAAAATAAAAAAGGAGCTAAAAGAATTAAAATTTGAGGAAGATTATTTGCCATTTCCAATTTATGTGAGAGCCAAAGATTATAATATTGAAGTAGAAAAATTTAATGGAAATATATACAAGGTTGATATTTACTGTAAAAGACCGAATGATGGCGCGGTTGAAATCGCGTTTGAAACATCTGATAAAATATATTATTCAGCCGGTACTGGTGAAGAAACAATTGTCGAAATTCCAAAAGATCTAAAACAAAATCCGGCAATGGCTTTATCAAATGGATTTTTATATCTGGGAAATGATTATTCTATTATTAAAGATTGCAGCGTTGAGCATTTAGCAGTTACTTGGAGACAAAACGAGAAACGTGCGGTATTTAGAGAGGAGCTAAATAAAAATAATCCAAACACGAGAATGAGATTTTATATTGTAAATGGAAAAAGAGAATTAGCGCATGATTTGGCAAATAAATTAAATACATGGCCGGTTTATAAAGTGACAAATCAAAATAACCAAATAAATTTAGAAAAGATTTTTCCTATTGAATAAAAGGAATTAGAATGAAATTTGTTTATCAAGCTTTAATTTATTTTACCTTAATATCAGTTATTTCAGCGCAGGATTACCAAGCGGATATTATATTTCCATTACAAGGTCAGCACGTTCATGGAAGCAGTATTGTTGAATTGCCGAACGGTGATTTGCTTAGTTGCTGGTTTCAAGGCAGCGGAGAACGCAGCGCAAATGACGTCTCAATTATGGGCTCAAGATTAGTTAAGGGTGAAAAAAATTGGAGCAAACCATTTTTAATGGCAGATACTCCAAATCAGCCGGATTGTAATCCTGTTTTGTTTCTTAATAAAAATAACAAATTATTTTTAGCATGGATTGTCGTTCAATCTAATAAATGGGAAACTTCCATTTTAAAATATCGGACATCAATAGATTACAAAAATGTTGGTGCTCCAATTTGGAATTGGCAAGATATTATTATTATTAAACCTGGTAATGAATTTGTTGATGAGATTGAAACAAAATTCAAGGAAAATACGCATAAAGAATTTGCTTGGTCTGGGTTCGCTCCAATTTACGAAACAATGATTTATGAAGCTTCAAAAGATCCAAAAAAACGGGAAACCGGATGGATGACTAGAATTCATCCATTAATTTTGGGTAACGGAAGAATTTTACTCCCATTATATTCTGATGGATTTAATTTTTCAATATGTGCTATTTCTGATGATGATGGAAGTAATTGGAATTGCGGTTTGCCAATTGTGGGGAAAGGAAATATTCAACCAAGTCTTATTCAAAAAGAAGACGGCACAATTTCGGCATTTATGCGCGATAGCGGAGATGAACCTGGCAGAATAATGATGTCAGAATCATTCGATAATGGAGAAAACTGGACATTTGCAGAAGACTCTGAAATTTTAAATCCCGGCGCAAGTATTGAAGTATTAAAATTAAAAAATGGCAATTGGTTATTAGTTTATAATGATGTTGAAGATGGAAGATATAGTTTGGCGGTTTCAATTTCCGATGATGAAGGAAAAACTTGGAAATGGAAAAAACATCTTGAACATTCGGATAAAGGAGGTTACTCATATCCTTCCGTAATTCAGACAAAAGATGGAAAAATTCATGCAACATATTCGTATCATTTAGGGAACCAACAAAACTCAATTAAGCATGCAGCATTTGATGTAGATTGGATTTTGAATTAATTTTAATAAAGAGTTTTTAATGAAAAAAATAATTTTAGTACTTTTTATTTCCGGTGTTTTGTTTAGTCAAACAAAAATTGAAGAAAATTTAATATTTCCGCTTCAGGAAGAACATGTTCATTCTAGCAGTATTGTTGAATTGCCGAATGGAGATTTTCTTACTTGCTGGTTTGAAGGCAGCGGTGAACGAACGGCTAATGACGTGGTAATAAAAGGATCAAGATTAAAAAAAGGCGAAGTGAATTGGAGCAAACCATTTTTAATGGCAGATTCTCCGGGACAACCCGACTGCAATCCAATTTTATTTTTAAATAATGAAAATAAACTGTTTTTAATTTGGGTTGTTGTGAGAGCCAATCGATGGGAAACATCTGTTCTTAAAGTTAGAACAACAAAAGATTATGAAAACGATTTAGCTCCAAACTGGCAATGGCAAGATATAATTTTGATGAAACCCGGAAAAGAATTTGAAGTAACTGTAGATAAACAATTTAAAGAAAATACGAATGATGAATTGGCTTGGGCTGAATATGCTTTGCCTTACGAGGAACTGCTAATCGAAGCCGCAAAAGATCCTGTGAAAAGAGAAACGGGCTGGATGACAAGAACTCATCCGATAATTTTAAAAAATGGTAAAATATTATTACCGTTATATTCGGATGGATTTAATTTTGGACTTATCGCAATATCCGAAGATGATGGAAATACTTGGAATTGCGGTTTACCGATTGTTGGAAGAGGATTGAATCAGCCAAGTTTGATTGTTAAAAATGACGGAACAATTGATGCATATATGCGTGATGACGGTGATTCGCCGGGGAAAATTTTTATTAGTCATTCTAATGATGAAGGATATTCATGGACATTCGCAAAAAAATCGGATATACCAAATCCCGGAGCAAGTATAGAAATTATAAAATTACACAGCGGCAATTGGCTCCTAATTTATAATGATGTTGATGACGGAAGATATAGTTTATGCGCGGCGCTTTCTGATGATGAAGGAAAAAGCTGGAAATGGAAAAGAAATTTGGAAAAAACAGAAAAGGAGAAAGGCTCATTTTCTTATCCTTCTGTAATACAAGCAAAGAACGGTAAAATTCAATTGACCTATTCATTTAGTAATTCAGAAAATGAAAAATCAATTAAGCATGTAACTTTTATGGAAAATTGGATCAAAGAATAATAAATTAAAATTGCGGAAAGATTATGAATATTGAAAAAACAATTTGGGGAAAAACAAAAAACTCGGAAACGGTTTATTTATTTTCGCTGGTAAATACTAATGGAATGTCAGTAAAAATCTCAAATTACGGAGGAATAATTCAGTCGGTTCTTGTTCCCGATAAAAACGGAAGAATTGAAGACGTTGTTCTTGGATATGATGAAATGGATGAGTATGTAAAACATACTCCTTATTTTGGGAGCATTTGCGGCCGATACGCAAATAGAATTTCAAATTCAAGTTTTGAAATTGACGGAATAAAATACAACGTCACTCCAAATGAAGGAAAGAATCATTTGCACGGAGGCAGTATAGGTTTTGATAAAGTAGTTTGGGAAGCTGAAGAAATAATTAGCGATGATCATTGTGCGATTAAATTAAAATACTTAAGCAAGGATGGCGAAGAAGGTTATCCAGGAAATTTAATAACAATATTGAAATACACGTTGAATAATGAAAACGAATTGGTAATTGAATATCAAGCTGAAACAGATAAAAAGACTCATCTAAATTTAACGAACCATACTTATTTTAATTTAACGGGTGATTGTACAAATACAATTCTGGATCATGAATTATGGATAAACTCCGGGAACTATTTGCCAATCGATACTTTAGCGATTCCAAAAGGAAAAATTGATCAAGTAAGCGGAACTCCATTTGATTTTACCAAACTAACCAAAATCGGTTCAAGAATAAATTTGGATCATGAACAATTAAAAAATGGATTTGGTTACGATCATTGTTTTATTTTTGATAATTTTAATGGAAATTTAAAATTAAATGCTATTTTAGTTGATAATAAAAGTGGGCGAATTGTCGAAATGTTTACAACTGAACCGGCTGTTCAATTATATACGGGAAATCATTTAACTGAAAAATTTATAGGAAAAAACAATATCGCATATTTACCTAGAACCGGTGTTTGTTTGGAAACCGAACATTATCCCGATTCTCCAAATAATATTGAATTTCCAAGTACAATCTTAAATCCAAATGAAATTTTTAACTCTAAAACCGTTTACAAATTTAAATTGAATAAATAATTTCTGAAAAAACCGGAAAGAAAAATGATAACAACAATTGATAGATTTAAAGAAATTTTTAAGCAAATAAATGAGACAAAAATAGGATTATACGGCGATTTTTGTCTTGACGCATATTGGGTTTTGGATCCGCGAGGTTCAGAAATCTCTTTGGAAACCGGACTTCAAGCAGAGTCCGTAAAAAAACAATATTATACCCTCGGCGGAGCTTCAAATGTTGCCGCGAATATTTCTGCGCTGAAACCTAAAGAGCTAAAAGTTTTTGGAATTTATGGGACGGATGTTTTTGGCAAAGAAATGATTTTTCAATTAAAAAGTATTAATGCTAATACGAACGGAATGATAATTCAAAAAGAGAATTTTGAGTCGTATACTTTTTCAAAAAGAATTTTAAACGGAAAAGAGCAGCCGAGAATTGACTTTGGAACTTATAATGTTCGTACGGAAGAATCAGATAATTTAATTTTGGAAAATATAAAAAGCTCAATTAAAGATTTAGATATTTTTATGATAAACCAACAGGTTCCCGGTAGTATTACAAATCAAAAATTTATTGATGGATTAAATAAAATAATTGAAGAAAATCCCGATAAGATTTTTCTTTTGGATTCAAGACATTTTGCATCCAAATTTAATAATGTGAGTTATAAATTAAACAACAAAGAAGCCGCATATTTATCTTCCAATGAATATCTTGATAAGCGAGATTTGCAGGTTGGCGATTTAATGCATATTGCCGATGAATTGTTTAGTAAAACTCAAAAGCCTGTTTTTATTACCAGGGGAGAAAATGGAATAATCGGTACTGATAAAAATGGCTTCTGTGAGACTTTTGGTATTAAATTGCAAGGCGAATTGGATATTGTCGGCGCCGGGGATACGGTTTTTTCGGCAATAGCCTGCGCTTTGGGATGCAAATGCAGTTTACAGGAAACATTAGAATTGGCTAATGTAGCCGCCGCTGTGACGGTTCAAAAATTATTTCAAACCGGAACCGCTTCAGCTGATGAAATTTTGGATCTATTAGTCAAAATCGGTTAAAAACTTCTTATTAAGGTAGTTTAATTGACATTATACAAATCATTGTTTATCTTTGGTTTAGCTAAACAATCGATTGCAAAATTTATGCAAATTTTATGATGAAGTTGAACAAAATTTTTCTCATTATAATTGTGTTTTTCCTTTCTGCCTTTTTAGAAATTCAAGCGCAAATTAAAGACACAGTTGACAGCAGATGGTCAACAACTATGGTTGGTGGATTAAATTTTAGTCAAGTTGCTTTCAGCAATTGGACAAAAGGCGGAGAAAATTCATTAACGTGGACTTTAAATTACGATTTTAATTTTAAGTTTGATGATGATGATATAGGGTTTAAGACAAAGTTTCGTTCGTTATACGGCAGAACAAAGTTTGACGGAAAAGATTACAGAACCAACGAAAATGAATTTTATTTGGATCAAGTACTTTCCTATCATGCAAGCTGGAAAGTCGATCCGTTTTTCAGTAATTCAATAAGAACACAGTTAACAACTGGCTTTGATTATTCAGGTCCCAAACCTGTAAAAGTAGCTGATTTTTTTGATCCCGCAATTATAACGCAAAGCGTTGGGTTTACTTATGACAAGCTTTCGGCGCTTCAAACAAGACTTGGTATTGCGCTTCAACATACAACTGCGGACAGATATACAAAATATACCAATGACGTTTCAACTTCTGATAAAGAGGAGACTTATAAATTTGAAACCGGTTTTGAAAGTGTGACAAACGCAAAAATTAAATTGGACGATAATATTTTTGCCGAATCAAATCTAATTTTGTTTACTAGATTTGAAGAAATTGATGTGTGGGATGTTCGATGGGACAATAGTATGGTTGCAAAAGTGAATAGCTGGCTTAACGTAAGTTTTACTTATAATTTTATATTTAAAAAATCGGAATCCGTAATTGCTCAGATGAAAGAATCTTGGCAAATGGGTATTGTTTATAATTTTATTTAAAACAAATCAATTCTATTTTTTTTCGAAATTATTTAATTCAACCGCTTTATTGGGATAAAATATGAGCATTCCTGAAATTATTGGATATTTTGCGGCTGCTGTTGGCTCACTAATTTTTATTCCTCAAGCAATACAAACCATTAGGACAAAAGATACAAAAGCTCTTTCACTTCCTACTTTTATTTTAATTTCCGTAAATAATTTTTTGTGGATGACTTACGGCATTTTAACAAATGATGCGGCAATTATTTTGTCTCAAGTTTTTGTGCTTCCTTTGGGACTAATAATTTTAATTTATAAATTAAAGTTCGGTTAATTAAATTTCATTGGAGTTATGAAATGAAAAACATAATTAAAAAAGGATTGATTGGTATTTTATTTGTCTTGTTATTGACTGTTTTAATTTATTGGAACAGAATTCACACATCATACAAAATTTATTCATTATTAAACGATATAACTTTCTACCTAAAGAATGGAAGCGATAATTATAATTTTCTCGTGTCGATAGAAGTCGCAAAATCCAACAAATCAGATTCATTGATTGCCAAAATTTCTCACACCGGAGAAAATTATTTTAACGCAGATGTTTTCTATAATCAAAATAACTATATTATTAAGAGCGACAACGATTCAACAAAAGTATTTATGTCACCTTCAAATGTTATTGTTGCGGGCGGCGGCAAAGACAAGAAGAATTTTGACGTAATTAAGCTTATCGGCGACGTCTTGGCGAAATATCCGCAGTCCAAAGAACTGCTTGAATCCTCCGCAGTAAAAAAATTGGGATTGGCTTCATGGATTTTGTTTAATTGTTCATTTGATGAAAAAAATGAAAATGATAAATTATATTCTTCGGTAAACACAAAAATTGACTCAACTCTAATTCAATTATTATTAAATAAAGAAAACGGCAACGATGTTTCGCTAATTCTTACAAACGACAAATCTAAAGCAGTTATTCATTTTGAGGAAATCAACAGTATTGTAAATTCACTATTCCCTCAAAATAAAGAAACAAAAGTTATTAAAATTAAACGTGAGGAATTGAATACCGCTATATACCGCGGAGCTTTAAGAACCGGCGGGCTATTGCTTTCAAGAATCGAAGCTCCAAAAATTATCAGAAAGGAAAAATTGTTTGGCAAAGGTAAGTTGATTTACAAAGATAATAACAGAGTTTTACTTGCTAAAGGTTCACATAAAGAAATAGGACAAATTCACGGAGCGCTTCTTAAAGATGAAATTAGAGATATGGTTGATGCAACACTATACACAATGTGCTGGGTTTACACTAATGAAAAAAGATCGTGGTTTATTGATGATTTTAGAGATGCATATAAAAGACTGAAACCGTTTATTCCTCAAAGATATGAAGATGAAATGGTTGGCCTTTCAGAAACGTCCGGAATTAGTTTGGACGAAATTCATTTAACAAATGTATTCCCTGAATTATTTCATTGTTCCGGATTTGCTGTTTTTAATTCTTCAACTTCAAATGGAAAACTTTTCCATGGAAGGGTTTTGGATTATATGACAGAAATAGGACTTCAATTCAATGCTGTAGTTTTCATTATTCAGCCAAAAGGCTACAACTCATTTGTAAATGTTGGATATGCCGGATTTATTGGATCAGTAACCGGAATGAATGATAAACAAGTTAGTTTTGGAGAAATGGGAGGAAGAGGAGAAGGAGAATGGGATGGAATGCCGATGGCATTTTTAATGCGCGACGGATTAGAAAGTACTAAGTCCTTATCAGAAGCTGTAAAACTTTTTGAAGATACTCCGCGCACTTGTGAATATTATTATGTTATTGCCGACGGTAAAATTCCCGATGCAAAAGGATTGGCTACATCACCTAAAAGATTTGAAATTATTAATCCGAATACTTACCATAAACAGCTTGAAGAACCTGTTCAGGACGCTGTGATTATGTCTGCAGGAAATCGTTATAAAGATTTAGTAGCAAGAATAAAAGAAAATTTCGGCAAAATAGATTCGGAAAGCGCTATTCATTTAATGGATAGACCTGTTGCGATGAAAAGTAATTTACACAATGTATTATTTGCTCCGCAAACTATGGAGTTTTGGGTTTCAAATGCCGGCGTAAATACACCAGCGGCAAATGAACCTTATGAATATTATAGTTTTAAAGAATTGCTTAATCAACTAAATTAAATATTCCATTGAATATTTCAGAAATATTTAGTCCTATCAAAAAGGAAATTTACCAAAGCGTAATTCTTACGTTTGCGCTATACTTCGTGTTTCTATCTTTTACTTGGAATTCAACTGAGACTACTGATATTTTAATATCTTCATTTTATTTTGTTTCCGCGTATTTAGTTTTTTTTCTTATTGGTTCTCCAAAAGTGGCAAAATATTTATCTGCATTAATAAATTTCAATATTCGTAAAGCCATTATATTCCCTATTGCTGTCATTATTTTTTATTATTCTTACATTGTGCTAAATGGTGATAATCCACTAAAAGGAACAACATTTTTATTCCCGTTTTTTATTTTATTTCCTACCTTAATATTTATCGCCAAAAATGATAATCTATATAAAATCGATTGGATTGATTTTTTTACTTTCACTTTGTTTTTACTTCCGACCACGCTAGTTAAATTTGAACCGAATACAAATATGCCCATTAACGGCGGCGGATTTGATTCACTTTTTAGAATCGTAATTATAATTGTTTGTGTATATAGTTTTTCTATTGTCCGTAAATTAAATGATGTTGGTTTCTTTCCCGTTTTTAATTTGGGTTTCTTAAAGATTGCGGTTATTTCATGGCTTTTATTTTATGCCGCAGCTTTGTTAATTGGGGTCAATTTCGGATTTTTTAAATTTATCGGTTATAACGATTTTTCAATAAATTTTATATTAAGTATTTTTGGTAAAATTTTAATTGTTTTTCTGCATACCGCAATTTTTGAGGAACTTTTTTTTAGAGGACTTCTTCAAAATTTACTTTCTAAAAGAATTTATCAATCACAGAAATGGTTAATCTTTTGGAAATGGGGGATGATAATTTTGTTAATCCTTTCTCTTTTAACTGGCTACTTTATGAAAGGAAATTACGGCTGGGTTATTCCTTCAGCAACTATCGCGATTTTCATTGCGGCATATTTAATAGAAAAGAAAAAAATAGATAAAATCGGAACGTATACGGCTCTCGCAATTACAAGCGTTATTTTTGGAATTGTACATTTTCATGCCGGTTCAATTGTATTTGTCGCTTTAGCCTCAATAGCCGGCTGGTCCTACGGTTTTACATATCTGAAAACTAAAAATGTTTTTTATGCGGCATTAGTTCATGCCTTAGTAAATAATACATATTTACTTTTAGGCATAGAATTATTAAAATGATTAAAATTTAAATTCGAGATAGCAATTTTATGTTAATTGTGTAATAATAATTTAATTTGCATTTTGAAAATAAAAATCATAACTTGAATTGATAGAGACAAACGATTGCCTAAATCGTTATCTAACTAAATGGGTTAATTATTTTATTATTGGATTGATATTTCCATTTATATGGAGAAGATCATATGAAGCAAATAATTACTTTTTTATTACTTGTTTTCACATTTACATCTACTGTTTTCTCTTCAACAACAGGCAAAATTCGAGGTACCGTAATTGACGCGGTTACCGGCGAACCATTAATCGGCGTAAATATTTCACTTAAAGGAACAAATTTAGGCGCCGCTACAAATATTAATGGCGTATTTATTATTCTAAGAGTTCCTCCTGGTGTTTACGATGTTGAAGCAAGCATGATTGGATATAAATCCTCAATTTTTACAAAAGTGAATGTAGAAGTCGATAGAACAATAAACCTTGACTTTAAACTACAGCAAGATGTAATTCAAAGCGAAGAAGTTGTTATAACGGCAAAAAAGGAATTGGTTAAATTAGATGTATCTGCTTCCGAAACAAATATTCAAGCCAATGAAATTAAAGAATTGCCTTTTGCAAGCAGAGTTGAAGATATTATTGGAATGCAGGCTGGAGTGCAGGGAAATTTGGTTGAAGGTGATTTACAGATAAGGGCAGGCGACGCATCCGAAGTGAACGTACTAGTCGATGGTTATTCCACTGTTGATAATAAGATGGCAAAAGTTTCATTTCCAATAAATAAGGGAAGTATTCAAGAAATTAAAGTACTTCGCGGAGGATATAACGCTGAATATGGAGAAGCTCGTTCAGGTGTAATAAATATTGTTACAAAATCTCCAAGTGATGAAATTCACCTTGCTTTGGATTACCAATTTGAACCGGCCGGATTGCGGCATGATGGCCCTAATTATTATAATCCATCGGTATATTGGCCATATAGACTGTATGACGGACCCAATTCCGATTCAGCTTCTTACTTAGTAAGGTATGAAGGAATTACACCGGATACGGTTAAATGGGAAGGCTGGAAAGCATACTCGGATAGATTATTAAATGATAATAATCCCGATAATGATTTAACTCCAACTGAAGCACGAGAATTATGGAAATGGAGACATAGACCAGTTAAGTACGGAAACTTACCTGGGCATAATCTGGATTTGACTTTCAGCGGCGGAACCGATGCTTTACCTTGGCATTTAAATGCGCTTGCAGGCATAAAATATATTAACCGTCCTTTTACATATCCTCAAGCACAGGATAGTTATCTTGAAAACGGATTTTCCTTAAAATTAGTTAATAGGCTCGGCGATAATACTCATCTAACAATTTCCGGTATAACGTCAAATGTAAATACTGTTTCTCGCGATGATGCAAACAGTTCATGGAGCAACGAAATAAAAATATCATATGACGGCGGAAATTTTGATCCGTTTTATTTCTTCAACAAACCGCAAGTTAATTATACAACTACACTTGTCGGGTTAAATTTAATACAAGTATTTTCACCTACTCTTTATACAGAAGTTGACGCAAATTACTTTAGCGCAAAATGGGATACTGAGCGTTATCCTAATTCAACAGCAGAGGACGGAAAATATTTTCACGGAAGATTATATTATGATCCTCAATCGGGATTTATTCCGCTCGATTTAGGCGCAAATGACGATATAACTGGCAACAGAATGTACGGCAGGGCAAATACTGTTGATAATTCAAATAGTGATAGATTTACTATTAAAATGGCAATGGTAAACCAATTTCATCCGGCACATGAATTAAAAACCGGATTGGAATTTAAATTAAATCATCTTATTGAAGACAGAGTTCATATGCATAATGACGATCCAGCCCAGTTATTTGTTTGGGGATATGACGTTTCTCCAATTGAACTTAGCGCATATGTTCAAGATAAAATTGAATTTTATGGAATGGTTGCTAATGTTGGACTACGATTTGACTATTATTCCACAAATGGAGAACTGCCCGATGTAACAAGAACTTTGGATTACGCTACTAATCTTGATGTCTTAAATGCATTTTTAGATGGAACATTTCCTAAAAATTCGCCCTCTGATAAATTTTATGTAAGTCCAAGAATTGGAATTTCATTTCCAATTACTACAAATAGTAAAGTATATTTTAATTACGGTCATTTTGTTCAGATGCCAAGAACCGAAGCAATGTATTCTACAACCGCTCATTATAATTTTAGACTGCAATGGTTAGGAAATTCAAATTTGGGTTATCAGAAATCTTATAATTTCGAACTTGGTTATGATCAAAATGTTTATGATTGGCTTCAGCTTCACATTGGCGCGTTCTATAAAGATTATTCTGATGTTGAAAGCGGAATTGTTTTCGCGCATTCCGATCAGAGTATTGTACTTGAATCATCTGTTCAACGTGAGTATAGGGAAGTAAGAGGACTCGATATAGAAATAAGAAAATCTACGGGTAGATTTTTAACCGGATTTTTCAATTTCAACATTACGCAAAAAAGCGTAAGCGATCTTGAAGTTCCGAATATAAGTCAGATTCCCGTAATTACAGATAATCCCGCAATCGGAATTGACGGAGAACTGAGAGGAGTTCCGCGGGCTCTTCAAGAGGAATTAACTCCATACGGCAGAGGTGTAGTAATTTTAACAGCTCCAGAAGATTGGGGTCCAAGAATTATGGATTATCCAATTTTACACAAAACAATGTTAAGTTTTAGTCTTTTTTATCAAGGACCGGTATTAGTTGAACATCCGGATGAGGACTTTAGAATCCAGCATCCAAATGTTAAATTTTACACAATTCCATATTTCAGCTCAAATTTAAGGATTAGCAGAAATTTTGATATTAGAAGCATTTTTGATCTCGAATTTTACTTTGATATTAGCAATTTGGTTGTAAGCCAATACAGAACGGCAATTCCGAATTCAAAAGATTATTATGACGACCTATATGCAAATGGAAAAACAGATGAAGTTGGAAGTGAAAATGTTTCGAATAAAAATATTTTGAGAACTGAAAGTAAAGTTTTATATCAAGGACAACACAGAACATATATTTTTGGAATAAGGGTAAATTTATAAATGCATGAAAATCAAAATTTGGATTTTTCGGAGGTTGTTATGTCAATCCAGTTAAAAAAAATAATTTTCTTTTTGATTTTTCTTTCGCAAATATTTTTAGAAAATAATTTTGCACAGGCAACAAGAAGTCATGAAATTGGTCCTTTATGGGAAACGATGTTTTCCAGCGGTTCAATTCCTAATTATGCTCCTCTGCAAAACCAAATGACATATCCCGGCGGAGATTACAGGACAATGACCAGAAAAAATCTTGAAGGGCTTGGAATTTGGATTGGTTTAAAAAATTGGACTGATAAGCAAAATATTTTTCACAATACTTACGTATCCGAAGGCGGGTTTGAAAATAAGGAGGCATTCGAATTTATTTATCCAATTTCAATTAGAAAAAGAGTTAGAAATAGATTGCCCAATGTGTCTGTTAATGGAACCGTTGAAGAGAGATTTTTAGATACGCGTTCACTAAGCACAAAATCTTCATCTGTTATTGCTGATGAAATGATTGATTCCAAATACTCAACAAATTCTGGTGTCAGCGTTAAAATGTCAAGTTATGCAATCGCTAATCACAATCACAATAATTATATAATTAGAGAATATACATTTACAAATGACGGTAATGCCGACGGAACCGAAAGTACTATTGAGCTGCCAAATCAAAATTTAACGGATGTTTATTTTGGATTTGAATATTTACTTTTACCCGGCGGCGATAGAGGTCATCAAATAGTAAACCAAAATGATGAATGGGCTGTATTTTACGGAGGTAATTCAGGCGATACATTAAGAGGTTTATTTTATGTCTATGATGGAAATGCGGATGATAACCACGCGGCGTATGATGATATTGGCGATCCCGATCCAACAACAGGTGAGTTCCTTTCGCCACAGTATCCGGGATTCGGTGTTCTTCATGCTGACACATCGCCAACTGACGCGAACGATGATAAAAATCAGCCCTCAACCGTAAAAATTGTGCCTAGAAGAATTATGAAATCATATACTAAAGGCAACACTGAAAACGAAATGTATTTTGAAATGAGTTCCGGTGAAAAATCAACCGGCACATTAGGAACCGCGTCAACTCCTTATGATCCATTGGTTCAGGAGCCGGTTGCCTTGTTATCGTTTGGTCCCTACAATTTAAATTTTGGCGAAAGTATTAAAATTGTATTGTATGAAGCCGTTGGTTCCATTTCGCAAAAGCTTTGTGTTGAAGCTGGAAATGAATGGAAGAATGGAACTTTAAATTATAATGGAAAATCCGGGAATGAAGCTAAAAATGCTTTATTGGCAACCGGTTTAGATTCATTACTTAAACACGCTTATAATGCAGAATTTGCATGGAAACTTGGACTGCAAAATCTGCCAACACCTCCACCTGCTCCGGATAACGTTGAAATAATATCAGGTCCGGGGAAAATAGATCTTAAATGGCAGTCGGTTTCTGATATTGCTGATTGGCAAACCGGTAATTATGATTTTGCTGGTTATAATATTTATAGAACTGAAGGTTCTTATACAAATATTTACCAGTTAATAAAAACATTTCACGGTGATACAACAGAATATGTAGATAGAAATGTAGAAAGAGGAAAAAAATATTATTATTCAGTAACAGCTTTTGATAACGGGACACAAAATACTACCGGAATTAAACCTGGCGAACCTCTTGAATCAAGTAGATATTATAACAGAAATTTTTCCGTAGCAGCGTCTCCGTTTATTGGCGCACATTCAAACTTGGATTCTGTTTATGTGGTTCCTAATCCTTATCATGTGCAAGGCTTAGCGTATGGCGGAACTGTTGTTGAAGATTATACCGATGTACCTAGGTTAGAAGATAAAATTGGATTTGTAGGATTGCCCGCTAAAGCAACTATAAGAATATTTTCAATGCACGGCGATTTGCTGGCAACAATATTGCATCCAAATCCTGATAATCCTAATTCAGTTCCAGAATCAGCTGATGAAGAGTGGTTTCAAATTACGGATTATTGGCAAACTATTAAAAGCGGTGTTTATGTTTATTATATAGAAGGCTGGGATTTAAATGGTAAGCCCGTTGGCTCAACAAAAGGTAAATTTGTCATAATTAGATGATGTAAATATTTGGAGTGATTATGAAATTAAAATTATCGATATTGGCAATTATTTTACTTATTACATCGCAAAATTATTTAGCGCAAAAGAAAAAAGCAGGTCAAAGCGGTATGACGTATTTAGCCATAAGTCTTGGCGCAAGAGAAAGCGCAATGGGCAATGCCAGTGTAGCAAGCGTTAACGGTACTCAAGGATTATTTTATAATCCCGCTGTTTTGACCAACATTGAAGGATTCGGCTTTTCAATGAATCATGTATCTTGGATTGCCGATACAAGGTTATATGCATTTGGAGCAGCTTATGATTTTCAAGACTACGGTGCACTTGGTATTGATTTGGTATATATGGATTATGGTCAAATCATAGGAACTAAAAGAGTCGATAAAAGTATAGATGATAGAGGATTTATAATTACAGGTGATTTATCAATTTCGGATTATGCGGTAGGGTTAGCTTATGCTTATCCTGTAAATGATGTTTTTTCTTTTGGTGTAAAGTATAAATTCATTCACGAAAATTTGGGGAATGCCGAAATTGCCGTTAAGGAAATAGATAGAGAAAATGGAATTTATGAATATGAAACAAGAGAGTGGCAAATAAATCATTGGGGATTTGACTTTGGCGGATACTATAAAGTTGGATTTAAAGATTTGACAATTGGCGTTGCGTTTCAAAATTTTTCCACTGATATGAAATACTGGACTGAAGTGTTTCAGCTGCCTTTGGTTTTGAGAATGGGTTTGGCAATGGATTTAATGAAATTATTTGAAAACGGCCACTCTGATTTTCAAATCAATACTGCTATGGATGTGCTTCATCCAATTGATTATACAGAAAGAGTTCACTTAGGGACTGAAATTGTATATAAAGAAATATTTGCTTTACGTTCCGGGTATAAATTTAATTATGATGTTGAAGATTTCAGTTTTGGAATTGGAGTAAAATTTGATCTTCAAGGTTATAAAGGAAGTTTTGATTATAGTTACACACATGCACAGTTTTTCGAAAGTATTAATCGCTTTAGCATAAATTTTAATTTTTAGTTTATTATTCAAACTAATTGGAGGAGGCAAAATGAAGATGTTAAACCGTTTTTACAGTATGTTGATTTTTATTTTTTTAATTTCTGCTAATTTTACTTTTTCACAGGAAGTTGGAGACATTCTTTGGGAAGATCATTTTGAAGATATGTCAGATACTGCAATGCACAACGATGTCGGCTGGTTTTACTACAGTGAAAACGACGGCTTGATGAACGCGATTGTAAAACAAGCTGATGGTAAAGCTTTTCTTCAGACCGGCAATTTTGCGAACTTTGTCGGAGCTGTAGTTGCGTCAAGTAATGGCGTTTCTTTCTTAAATGAAGATGATGAAGAAGCAACACATAAAGCACTTATTGAAGAAAATAAAGGTCAGCCTAATCAGGAAATAACCTTTAATGTAAATTTTAAGAAAATTACAAATTCGTTTTTTGCTGTAAGCATGCGCTTAGTTCAAAGAGATACTTCTGAGTCATTACCTGATTCTGATCCGACACATGAAGGATCATATGTTTTATTCTTTAGTCCTTTAACAGATCAAATCACTTTATCAAGAGTGTTGGGTGACGTTGAAGGAGGCGATGAGGGAGGAGCACAATACGATTTCTTAAATCCTGCACAATGGCAGCATTTTGCAGCTACAACTGATTTTGATCTTGAATTAAACGTAAATTATTGGGTTAAGTTCTACGCATATAACGGCGATTTAAAAATGAAAATATGGGAAGGTGAACTTGGTGATGAAGAAGCAACTTGGTTCTTGGAAGGCACTGATCCAAGTCCGAGAGTTTCAGGATCATTTACAATGTTCAGCATAATTTCATCAGACCCTTCAGTTACAGATCAAGTTGAAATAGACGATGTTGTTGCAAGATTAGTTGGTGAACCGGTTGGTGTTGAAGATAACATTAACCAATTACCATTGAACTTTGAACTAAAAAACAATTACCCAAATCCATTTAATCCTACAACAAATATTGAATTTAATTTGTCAAAAGCTGGTCACACCATGTTGAAAATTTACTCAATAACTGGTGAATTAGTCAGAACATTAGTAGATAAAGATATACAAGCCGGCGAGCACATACTAATATTTAATGGAAAAAATGATTCCGGCAGAGAACTCGTAAGTGGAATGTACATTTATGAATTATCTAACGGTTCAAACATTTCTGCAAAGAAAATGTTTTTGTTAAAATAAAAATTATTAAAATTTAAAGGTAGAGTTGAAAAGCTCTACCTTTATTTGGAGAAAAAATGTTAAGAATATATTTAAGAATTTTCGCTTTAGTAATTTTAGTAAATTTAATTTCATCAGCGCAAAATGATCTTCCAAACCTTTTTACAATAGGAACAGGCGATGATGTAATTAAAGTTATTGTTGTAAAAGGTACACCTTATGAAATGGGATACCAGCTTGGTGAAACGTTGAAAGACGATGTAGATAAATGTATGTCATATTTTCTTAAATATGCTGAAATTGGAGAGCCTTCACGCTATAATAATAAGGTGTTGGATGAAGCTTGGATTTCTGTTGAACCTTATATAGATAATCGATTTAAAGAAGAATTAAGAGGACTTGCGGAAGGTTCCGGCATTGATTGGGACAAATTAAAAAGAGCGCAAATGATTCCTGTTGTTGGAGATTATGCGTGTTCCGGAGTATCGGTATGGGGATCAGCAACAGAGAACGGTAGTTTATTGCAAATAAGAAATTTAGATTTTACAATGGGCGGCGGACTTCAAGATTTTCCAGTAATAGTTATTTATCAACCTAATGAAGGAATACCGCACGCGTCTGCTACATTTGCCGGATATATTGGAGCTCATACCGGAATAAATGCAAAAGGAATAGTTTTAAGCGAAAAAGGGGCTTCACCTAAAAGAGAATATCCGTTTGATCTTGATGGAACTCATTTCTCAACTCTTTTTAGAGATCTTTTATATGATGCCAATACATTAAATGAAGCATTACATAAAATTGAAACTACAAAGTTAATTAAAAGATATCATCTATATATTGGCGACGGTAAAAAAGAAACAATGGGCGCCGCAAAAATATTAGTTTCTACTCCTGATCCGGTTAAATTAAAAATTTGGAAAGATAACGATCAAACTGACGAAGTAGCACCAAATATTTTTAAAGACGCTTGTTATTATACAATGGATAATGAGAAAGCATTTAAGTTTTTATCTGATAATCACGGTAAAATGAATGCCGAAAAAATGATTGAACTTTCTAAATTGGTTGCCGACGAAGATGGAAACTTAGAGGACGTTGTTTATGACGCGACAAATCTTGAAATGTGGGTTGCTTATGCTAATGGAAATGAAGTGGCAAGCAAAAGGCCGTATATTCATATTGATCTTAAAAAATACTTGTTAAAATAAAATGGAAAATAATTTTTCGCGTAAAGAATTTATTAAGCTTCTTACACTGACTGCTGGAGCTGCTTGTTTTAACGGCTGCGGTATTTTCTCCCAGACAGGCGAAAATTCTAAGATGAAACTTGGACTCGTTACATATCAATGGGGAAAAGATTGGGATATTCCGACATTAATTAAAAATTGTGAACTTGCGGAAATCTATGGTGTTGAGCTTAGAGTTGAACACGCGCATGGCGTTTCAATTGAACTTAACAAAGAGCAAAGATTAGAAGTTAGAAGAGAATTTGCGGATAGTAAAGTTAGAATAATAGGTATGGGAACTAATCAGCAGTTTGATTATCCTGATCAAACCGAGTTAAAAAAATCAATAGAAACCGCAAAGGATTTTGTAAAGTTAAGTTATGACATTGGCGGAAGCGGAGTTAAAGTAAAACCGAATGGATTTCATAATGAAGTTCCGCGTGAAAAAACAATTGAACAAATAGGCAAATCTTTGAATGAATTAGGGAAATTTGCGGAAGGGTTTAATCAGCAGATAAGACTTGAAGTTCATGGAAAAGAAACACAGGAACTGCCGAACATTAAAGCAATTATGGATATTGCCGATTGCAAAAACGTTAAAGTCTGTTGGAATTCAAACCCGGAAGATTTAATAGGCAAAGGTCTTGATTATAATTTTAATTTAGTTAAAGATCGATTGGGCGATACGGTTCATGTAAGGGAATTAAATCTTAATGATTATCCATATAAAGAATTAATGCGTCTTTTGATTAATAAAAATTATAAAGGCTGGATATTATTGGAATGCAGAACGGAACCGGAAGATAAAGTTAAAGCGTTAATCGATCAAAGACGTTACTGGGAAAAATTAATTTCATAATTTTTATTTATAAATTTAATACTGTTTATTTCAGAAAAAATATTTGTAGCTATTGGCAATGAATTTTAATTTTAAAAACATTTTATTACTCAACATACTATTATTTGTAATCTCCAATCAATTTTGTTTTTCTCAAAATCATTCTGATGTTAAATCCGTTATTGATGAACTTGTAACAAAATTTTATAATGATTTAACAGATCAAGAATTAGAACAATTAAATGAAGAAAAGATTATTAGTAATTTAAGTGAAGCAGATTTAAAAATTCTTTCAACAAAATATTGGACATTTGATATCAATGTTCCTGCAACTGTTTATATTATGCAGGATAGATCACAAATCAGTATCCCGTTTTGGCTGGAAAGTGCGAAATTTGTTAAAACCGAAATGGTGGTTAAAAACGAACATACAATTTATACTGTTTGGGAAAAGAAATTTCCTGCAGGTAAAGTGGAATTGGGTATAAACGGTTTTGATAAACATCGGCCGCATTATTTTGTTTCTGTTTCGCCACAGAATAAAAATGATGTACTAATAATTTCTGATTGTTATCCCGCAAATCAGTTCATTTCTCAAATGGATATTGGTTCGTTTACTTACCATGATTGGGACGAACTTTTGCTGACTGAAGTTCCGGAAATCCTTAAAGGCGGAAAACTGCTTACCACAATTAGAGGAAGAGCCAGGGAAGCGCATTTAATTGACGCGTTCAGATCAACAGATTATCCTTCTTCAGTCGTGCCTGATCAAATTGTATTAACATTGAGTAATGATCCGTCAACTTCGCAGTCTATACAATGGAGGACAAATACAAAAATTAAAAATTGTGTTGTAAAATATTGGGTTAAAAATGATTCTGCAGAGAATAACTTTGAAACTAAAGCTGAATATATAATAATTGAAGACAGATTATTAAAAAATGACAGATATATAAACCATTATACGGTTGAACTAAAAGATCTTAAACCGGAAACAATTTATAATTATCAAATTGGAAATGCTGACAACCAGATTTGGAGCAAGATTTTAGAATTTAAAACAGCGTCGAAATTGTCGAAACCGTTTTCATTTATTTATTTGGGAGATACACATAAGTCAGAATCTTTTGGTCAATTGGTAAATTATGCGTACAGCAATAACCCAGATGTTTCTTTTTTTAGTATTGGCGGAGATTTAGTCAGTACCGGATTAAATAGAGACGAGTGGGATCAATTCTTTAAATTTTCCGAAAATGTATTTTGCAGTAAACCGATTATGCCTACATTGGGAAATCATGATAGTCAAGATGGATTAGGTTCAAAAATGTATCAAGATTTATTTGATTTACCTAAAGATGGTCCGGAAAAATTAAATCCGGAAACCACATATAGTTTTAATTATGAAAACGCGTTTTTTCTTATGTTGGATGTGACGGCTCCAATTGAGATTCAAACAGAATGGATAGAAAATCAGCTTAAAAATTCAAACGCAAAATGGAAATTTGTAATGATGCATTTTCCGCCTTATTCAGCTGATGACGATTATCCTTTAATTCAAAAAGAATGGTGTACACTATTTGATAAATATCACGTAGACGTTGTATTCAGCGGGCACGTTCATTATTACTTAAGAACAAAACCTCTTTATGCAAATAAGCCCGTTAACTCAACTTCTGAAGGCACAGTTTACTTAATTTCAATTTCAACAAAAGATACGGATAAACCAAGTAAGAAAAATGATTTTACTGAAGTTCAGTTTGGAGGAGAATATTTATATCAGCTGATTGAAATAAATGGAGATAATTTTAATCTAGAAGCAGTTAACAGTGAAGGCAAAGTTTTTGATAAATTTGAAATAAAAAAATAGTATGGAGAAAAAATGAGATTTTTTTTGATGTTATTTTTCATTGCAATGATTATTTCATGCACTTGTAATAATAATTTTGATAATACAATTGGTGTAAAATTAAATGCGTTAACCGAACAAGAAATTAATGATGGTTGGGAATTAATGTTTGATGGAAAAACATTTGACGGTTGGCGTGGAATTGGAATTGATTCAGTTCCTCAAGGTCATTGGAAAATTGAAAATGGATGCATAAGAAAAATTAAAAGCGGTGACGTGCCGCTTAGACCGGATGGACAGCCGTTAAAAGGCGGTGATCTGTTGACAGATAAATTATATAAAAATTTTGAATTTCAATTTGAATGGAAAATCAGTGAAGGCGGAAACAGTGGGGTTAAATACAATGTTGATGAACAAGTTTCTATTTCTAAAGGAACATCGAACGCTTTGGGATTTGAATATCAAGTATTAGATGATTCTAAAAACGATGATGGTGTGACTCCTACTCATAGATCAGCGTCTTTATATGATCTTTTTGAAGCTAAAGATAAAATATTAAAACCTGTTGGAGAATTCAATTCCGCAAAAATTATTTTCAACAATAATAAAGGTGAACATTGGTTAAATGGTAAAAAAGTTGTAGAATATGATTTAGATTCACCTGAGTTTAACGAAGCATTTAAAAAAAGTAAATATGTTAATATTGAAAATTTCACCAAACATAAAATTGCGCATATCGTTTTACAGGATCATGGAAGTGATTGCTGGTACAGAAATATTAAAATAAAAAAACTTAAATAATATTAGTACTTTAAACTCAAGGTATTAAAATGAATAAAAATATTTCAAGAAGAGAGTTTGTTAAAAAAGGCTCAATGGGTTTGGCGGCAGGTACCGTTTTTATGTCAACAACCGCAAAATCATACGGAAGAATTATCGGAGCAAATAACGCAATCAATATGGCGGTAATTGGAATTAGAGGAAGAGGAAGCGGTCACATTGAAATGTTCGGAAATAATAAAGACGTTAGAATAAAATATTTTGCTGATATTGATGAAAATCTTTTCCCTCAAGCGTTAAAGGAATTTTCAAAAATTGCTGATTATACTCCGCAAACTGTTTGGGATATGAGAAAAGTTTATGATGATAAAGATATTGACGCCGTAAGTATTGCTACTCCAAATCATTGGCACGCTTTAGCTTCCATTTGGGCTGCACAAGCCGGAAAACATGTTTATGTTGAAAAACCTTCCACTCATAATGTTTGGGAAGGACGAAAAATGGTTGAGGCTTCCAGAAAATATAACACTTTAATTCAAGTTGGTTTTCAAAACAGATCTTTTATAAATACTCAGCGAGCGATGAAATTTATTCACGAAGGGAAATTGGGAAAATTATTTTTGGTTCGCGGACTCTGTTTTAAAAGAAGACCGGATATTGGCATTTATCCAGATGGACCAATGAAAGCCGATGAAAAATATAGAACCAATCTTGAATCGAATGATTATGAAACTCCTTACACTGAAGAATATTTAAGTAAGGTTCATTATGATATGTGGCTTGGTCCCGCTCCTAAAAAAGTATTTAATAGAAACAGATTCCACTATAATTGGCATTGGCATTGGGATTATGGAAACGGTGATACAGGTAATCAAGGACCTCATCAATTCGACGTTGCAAGATGGGGATTGAACACAAAAGATTATCCGGTAAAAGTAAGATCATTTGGAGGTTATTATAAATTTAAATCTTCACAAGAAACTCCGAATACTCAAACATCAATTTTTGAATATAAAGACGGTACAATATTGGAATTTTGTACTAGAGGACTTTATACAAATCCAGAAGGAATATTTTTACCTGATTTTAAATTTTCAACTTCCGGACAAATATCCGCTGATTCAAAGGCAAAGCCAATTACTATTGGCACTTTATTTTATGGTACAGAAGGATGGATGCAGATTGACGGAGGTGGAAACTGGCAGACATTTTTCGGATATAAAAATGAGCAGGGACCGACTTCTGGCGATGCTGACGGTTCTTATGACCCTATGAATCTTAAGGGCTCGAATGATCAAAGTCATTTTGAAAATTTTATTAGTGCGGTTAAAAATGGTAACCGTGCAAATTTAAATTGCGATATAGAAGAAGGTCATCTATCAAGTGCATTGCCGATAATTGCCAACATATCTTATAGATTAGAACGCGAATTAAAACTTGACGGAAATAATGAAAAATTTATTAACGATAAAGAAGCGGATTCAATGTTGACCAGAGAATACAGAAATGAATATAAAGTACCGGAAAAAGTTTAATAAAAATTTAACATTTTAGGAGTGAATATGAATTCAAATAGAAGAGAGTTTATTAAGAAAGTCGGATTAGGAACAGCGGCAGTTGCGGTAGGTTCTTCTGTTTTAAAAGCGGGAACAGCATTTGCGAAATCCGAATCAAAAGTAATTGTAACAGACGCAATGCATTATAGCAGAATTATTGGAGCAAACGACAGAGTTCAAGTTGGCGTTGTTGGATTCTCTGGTAGATTTAAAGGATCTTTAAGCAAGGCATTTAGCGCAAACTCAAAAGATATGAATATGGAGTTTGTAGCTGTTTCCGATATTTGGAATAAAAGACGTGATGAAGGAGTTGCGTATTTAACAGAAATGCAGGGATCGAAAATAACCGGTTATAGAAATAATGAAGAACTATATGAAAAATCAAAAGTTGACGCGGTAATTATAAGTACCGCAGATTTTCAGCACGCGTATCATGCCACTGAAGCCGTTAGAGCTGGGCGCGACGCTTATGTTGAAAAACCATTGGCTGAATCAATGGAAGATAATAAAATGGTATTAAAAGCAGTAAAGGAAACCGGAAAAATTGTTCAGCTTGGTTCGCAAAGAAGAAGTGGAAGCAATTACCAGACGGCGGAAAAATATATTAAGTCGGGAAAATTTGGGCCAATAAAAATTGTTGAAATGTCATGGAACGTTAATCAACCTGATAGATGGAGACTACCGGACGTTGTTGCCGGACTAAAGGAAACTGATGTGGATTGGAATAGATTTTTAGTAAATCGTGAAAAAGTTCCTTTCAATCCAAGAATTTATTGTGAATATAGATTGTTCTGGCCTTATTCGTCAGGAATTCCGGGTCAATGGATGGTTCATCAAATTGATACTGTGCATTGGTTCACTGGATTTAACAATCCATTAAACGTAATCGCTAACGGCGGTATTTATATGTGGAACGACGGCAGGAAAAATGCTGATACATTAACGGCAATTTTAGAATACGGTCCGGCTAATGATCCTGATCCGACCAAAAGATTTCAAGTTGTTTATTCTTCAAGATTTACAAATTCAGCCGGAGGAGTAAAGGAAATATATTATTCAAATGGCGGTGAACTTAATCTTGATACTAATAAAGTTACATCTAATGGCGGTTTGACAAAAGATCACGCAGAAAAATATCCTCAATTCGGCTTGAAAGAAAATTTACTTGCGGATTATGAATTGGCGACTACACAATCGCAGGTTGTTACAAGCGCAAATACTGGAACCGATTCTGATACAGTTAACCATATGAAGAATTGGATGGAATGTTTAAGAAGCAGAAAACAGCCGAATGCTCCAATTGAAGCCGGATACAATCATTCAGTCGCAAGTTTAATGGTAACCGAATCTTTACACAGAGGTAGAAAAGTTAAATTTGATGAATCAAAACAAGAAATAGTGGATGCATAATTATGAATTCAAAAAAAATAATTTTTATTGCGCTTATTTTTTCATTTACTGTCGGATGTTCGTTATTTGTAAATGAAAAATCCGGGAATGAAATAACATTTAAAAATAATACGCAAGATAAAAAAATTGACGTGCTTGTAAATGGCAGTCTTTTTACTTCATTTATTTATAATGATAATTTATCTGTGTTAAAGAAAACCGTTTTGTTTCCATTAATTGCCGCAAACGGAGTTTCAATCACAAGAGGCTATCCGCTTGATCCAAAACCAAATGAAAGGATAGATCACCCTCATCATATTGGCGCGTGGTTAAATTACGGAAATGTAAATGGATTGGATTTTTGGAATAACTCGGACGCTATTCCTGAAGCTGAAAAAGATAAAATGGGAACAATTCGACTTGATAAAATTTTAAAAATGCAGGACGGAAAAAATGAAGGGCTTCTTGAAGTTTCGGAAAACTGGTTAAATTCAAATAATAAAACAATATTAAGAGAAAAAACAGAATTCCGTTTTATTGCCGATAAAAATTCAAGAATAATCGATAGAATAGTAACATTAACTGCTCAAAATGAAAAAGTAATTTTCAACGATAACAAAGAAGGAATGGTCGCAATTCGTGTCGCAAGGCAATTAGAGCATCCAAGTAAAGATCCTGTTACATTGAGCGACGCTCAAGGCAGAAAAACGGATGTTCCGGTTTTGGATAATACCGGTGTAACTGGTCATTATTTAAGCAGCGAAGGTATTGAAGGCGATGATGTTTGGTCAACAAGAGCGCGTTGGGTATCACTTGATGGAAATATAGAAGGGAAAAATGTGACAGTTGTTATTTTTGATAATCCTAAAAATGTCGGCTTTCCTACATATTGGCACGCAAGAGGATACGGATTATTCGCTGCAAATCCTTTGGGACAAAATGTTTTCAGCAAAGGTAAAGAAACATTAAATTTTACTTTGAATGCTGGGGAATCGGTTACTTTTAGATACAGAATACTCATTCAAGACGGTAAAATGGATAAAGAAAAAATTGAAAAATGTTACAGCAGCTTTGTAAGCAGTAATTAAAGGAAATAAAAATGATTAAGAAAATTTTAATTCTTTTTGGTTTGTTTTTATCGGGATTTACGGGAAACAAATTAAATATGCAATGGGAATATTTATTCAACGGTAAGAATTTAGACGGATGGGAAAAACGCGGCGGCGAGGCTGCTTATGAAGTACAAGATAGTATGATAATTGGAATTACGGGAAAGAGTACGCCGAATACTTTCTTGTGTACAAAACAAAATTATTCAAATTTTATTTTAGAATTAGAATTCCTAGTTGACGATAGAATGAATTCTGGTATTCAAATCAGAAGCAACAGTTTGGATTCCTATATGAATGGCAGAGTTCACGGATATCAAGTAGAAATTGATCCGTCTGAAAGAGCATGGAGCGGAGGAATTTATGACGAATCAAGAAGAGGGTGGCTTTATGACCTGAGAAATAACGAAGCCGGACGAAAAGCGTTTATTCACAACAATTGGAATAAACTTCATATTGAAGCAATAGGAAATTCAATTAAAACTTGGTTGAATGGTGTTCCGGCTGCAAATTTAAATGACTCTTTGACTAAAGATGGATTTATAGCTTTACAGGTTCATCAGATGGAAACACCAGGCATAAAAGTAAAATGGAAAAATATAAGAATTATGGATCTTGGTACAGCGACTGAATTTCCGCAGCTTATAGAAACTAATTGATTTATCTTAAAAATTTGTGAAAAATTATAATGAAATATTCAAACATTCAATTTATTCTTTTAGTATTAATTCGTTTTGTTCTTGGCTATCATTTCCTTTATGAAGGTTTTGATAAATTGTTCGATGAAAATTGGTCATCGGCGCCTTTTCTTATTCAATCAAATTGGATCTTTTCTGATTTTTTTCATTCATTAACAAATGATCAAATGATTTTAAAAATTATTGATCTACTAAATATTTGGGGACAAATTTTAATAGGATTTGGCTTAATATTAGGACTGTATGTTTCAATTTCCGCATTTATGGGAGTATTAATGTTATTGCTATATTATATTGCAATTCCGCCGTTCCAATCAAATTTACTTTTTGTCGATAAAAATATGATTGAACTTTTATGTTTTCTGGTAATTGCTTTTTTCCCAACGAGCAAAGTTTTTGGTTTGGATTTTTTAATTAAAAGTACGAGAAGCAAATGAGTGACAAAGATTCAAAAGTTGATAAGAAAGTTTCGAGAAGAGATATAATAAAAAGCCTTTCATCAGTTCCAATACTAGGTTTTTTTGCTTATGATTTCTGGAAGAAGAAATCATTGGAAAAAATAAAAGATAAAGCAATTAATTTGAATTTAGGTTTGAAAGATGATTCACAAAATATTCCGCAGAAGAATAATATTACATCAGGTAATGTTATTAAAGTTGGAATTATTGGTGTTGGCGGCAGAGGTACCGCGCTTCTAAAAGCAGCCGGGTTTGTAGATGCTGATGATTATAATAAAATTTATAAGCAGGCCCAAGATGGAAATAATTCGGCGAAAGCAAGGCTTGCATCGTATCAAAATCAATCAATATTAAATGTACAAATTATTGGCATTTGCGATGTTTTTGATATGCGCGCTGAAAAAGGAATTCAAATAGCTTCAATGGGAATTCAACCTGATGGAAGTCCGGCAAATGTTAAAAATGTTAAAAGATATTTGCGTTATCAAGACCTTTTGGCAAATCCGGAAATTGACGCAGTGATAATTGCAACTCCTGACTTTCATCACGCTCATATGACAATAGATGCTGTAAATGCAGGAAAGCATGTGTATTGTGAAAAAGCAATGACTTTAAATGAAGATGAACTTAATAAAGTTTACAACGCGGTTAAAAACAGTAAGGTTGTTTTTCAATTAGGACATCAAAACAGTAAAAACGAAACATTTAAAAAAGCTAAAGAAATTGTTGATAAAAATTTGTTGGGTAAAGTTACACTCGTAGAAACTACAACAAATCGAAATTCAAAAGACGGAGCTTGGATACGGCATTTAGATTCAAATGGAAAACCAAAACCTGGTTCTATAGAAACAATTGATTGGGAACAATGGCTGGGCAATACTCCTAAAGTTCCATTCAGTATTGAAAGATATTATGGCTGGGCTCGTTTCTTTGCTTATGATACAGGTCTCGCTGGACAACTTTTCTCGCACGAAGTTGACGCGTTAAATCAAATAATGGGGTTCGGTATTCCAAAATCAGTAACTTCATCGGGCGGAATTTATTTTTATAAGGATGAACCGCGTGATATGCCAGATACATTTCAATCTGTAATTGAATTTTCCGATAGAGAATTTACAATGCTGTATTCGGCAACGCTTGCAAACAGCAGAAATCGCGGAAGAGTTTTTATGGGTAATGACGCTAGTATGGAAGTTGGAGATTCGCTGTCTTTATTTGCGAATTCCGATTCGCCGCAATTTAAAGATAAAATTAAAAATGGAATTATTGATCCCGATAAGCCATTTTACAATTATCCCGAAAAATCAAGAACAAAAATAGACGGAATTACATCCGCAACAGAAAAATACTATGCAGAAAGAGGTTTAACCGATACTACCGTAAATGGTAAACAAATTGATACCACCCACTTACACATTAAAGAATGGTTTGACGTTATCAGAAATGGCGGTGAAACCGGATGCAATATAGAAAAAGCGTTCATTGATACTGTTTCGGTTTTAATGGTTCATCGATCGTTTGTAGAAAACAAAAAAGTAGAGTGGGATCCTGTTAATAGAAGAATAATCTAAAACGGACATATATCATGCATAATTCCAATCATTCAAATTTTAATAAGTTACTATTAATTTTATCATTACTTTTTGCAATATATTCAAGTGAAAATAATTTATCTGCACAAGATTTTAGCGGCGCGAATTGGGCGGAAAAACTTGGATTTCCCAAAGGGAAAAAAGTTATAATTTTTCATGCCGATGATATTGGGATGTGTGATGAAGCTAATAAAGCCGCGTTTAATTATCTTCAAAATAACGAAATTAATAGTGCGGCTATTATGGTTCCGTGTCCTAATGCCGACGAAGCAATTTCCTGGGCTATTGAAAATGATGATAAAGATGTAGGATTACATTTAACTTTAACGAGTGAATGGAAAACATATAGATGGGGAACTGTTGCTAACAAAAAATTAGTGCCAGGTTTATTAGATTCTTTAGGTAAGATGTACAGAAGTGTAGAAGAAGTTGTAATGCATGCCTCAGCTAAAGAAATTGAAACAGAAATTCGTGCCCAAATTGACTACTCAATATCGAAAGGAATGAAACCCGATCATATTGATACTCATATGGGAACATTATATGGTTCGCCTGATTATGTAAAAGTATTTTTTAAAGTCGCCGAAGAATATAGAATTCCTGCCAATGCGATTGATCTTTCAAAAGAAGCGGTAGCGCAGCATTTTAAAAATGCCGGATATCCGATAAATGAAGAAGTTATAAATTTGGTAAATGAATATAAACTTCCAAAATTGGATTTTTTTTCGAGCGTGCCGAACTGCAATACGTATGAAGAGAAAAGAAAAAATCTATTCAATCATATAAATGAATTACCTGCTGGATTGACCGAAATAATTTTCCATCCTTCCATTGAAACCGAAAATTTAAAAAGTATTACAAATTCTTGGCAGCAAAGAGTTTGGGAATCTCAATTGTTTTCTGACCCGGTAGTTAAACAATTTTTAGTCGATAATGATATTATTTTAACTAACTGGAAAGAGATAATGAAGAAGTATAACTCTTTATCAAAGTAGCCTAAAATTTTTTTTAATATTGGAGTTAAATTGAAATTTACAAAACTACCTTTAGTGTTGTTGTGTATTGCTTTTATTCAAAATTGTACAACTGTTGATGAAACAAATTTCCATAAGAATGTAGCGCCTAAAAATATTATTTTATTTATTAGTGATGGCTGTGGATTTAACACGGTTGACGCTGCAAGCTATTATCAATATGGCAAAACCGGTGAACAAGTTTATGAAAAATTCCCGGTAAAATTTGCAATGTCGACATACTATGCAAATGGAAATAAATATATCTCGGATTCTGCTTGGTCTAATTTTGAATGGTTAAAGAAAAATCCAACGGAATCTTCTGCCGCCGCTTCTGCAATGGCAACGGGATTTAAAACAGGTAAAAGAGCCATTTCATATGATTCACTCAATAAGCCGCTTGAAACTATAGTAGATAAATTTGAAAAATTCGGAAAATCGACCGGGGTAATTTCAACTGTACCATTTAGTAACGCTACACCCGCGGCATTTGTTGCTCATAATGAAAACAGACAAAATTATAAAGAAATTGCTGAAGAAATGATTTTAAAGAGCAAAGCGGAAGTAATAATGGGCGGCGGACACCCGTTTTATAATCCCAATGGAACATTGGTTTCCGCATTGGCTGAAAGGTACATAGGTCATAAAGAAGTTTGGGATATGAATAATGGCGGAAAGCCGATAAGCGATGAAGAAGGAAAATTATTGTCCGAATCGGAATTTCGATATGTCGGCGGAAAAGAGGTTTGGGATAAATTATCAAGTGGAATCATTGGGAATGATGCAGATAATGATGAGAAAATTGATAGTTGGACTTTAATACAAGACAGAGAATCTTTCCAAAAATTTATGTCCGGAGAAACTCCCAAAAGATTAATAGGTGTATTTAAAAGCGGACAAGCATCACAAGTTGAAAGAGATACAGCTAACGAAAAATGGGTACCATTTTCGGTTCCGTTTATTCAATCAATTCCAACTTTAGAAGAGATGACTTTAAGCGCTATAAATGTTCTTGATAATAATGAACACGGATTTTTTTTAATGGCTGAAGGCGGAGCAGTCGATTGGGCAGCTCATGATCATATTCTAAACCGCACAATTGAAGAGCAAATAGATTTTAATAAAGCCGTTGAAGCCGCGTGTAAATGGGTCGAGGAAAATAGCGATTGGGAAGAAACTTTAATAATTGTGACAGCAGATCATGAAACGGGGTATTTGCTCGGACCGCAGTCAAATTTACCAAACACAAATTCCAAATTCGAAAAATGGAAAAAACTGCAAAATAATGGCAAGGGTAAAATGCCGGGTGTTGAATGGTTTAGCGGCGGACATACAAATTCGTTAGTTCCGTTTTATGCAAAAGGAAGAGGATCCGAAATATTTAATGATATAGTTAAAGGAAAAGATCCTGTCTATGGTGAATATATTGATAACACGGATATCGGACAGATTATAAAATCATTCGTAAAATAATAATTAAAAATATATCATATATATTTCTAATTGAGTTTATACAAACGATTGTCTAAATTTAATTTACGTATTTTATTCATAATTCCTACTAATTAAAATGAATTTAAAAAACATTACTCCAATATTATTTTCAGCACTTTCACTTGGTTTGGCTTGGGCTATTCGCGGTAGTTTTGGTCATGAATACGGCGCAGCTTGGGCAGGAGCTATTGGAACATTTGCGGTTGTCGTAATTTCCAGAAATAAAAATTGGATAAGTAACGCGCCGGTTTTAACCGCATTAGGAGCTTTGGGTTGGGGCGTTGGCGGAATGAGCAGTTATGGAGTTGTGATAGGATATTGCAGAAGTATCGATCTGCTGAATGTACTGTACGGATACTTAATGCTGTTTGTTATCGGCGGAATTTACGGGTTTATCGGCGGCGGTTTTTTTGGACTTGGACTTGAATCCGAAAAAAATAAACGACCTAATTGGGCAAACCTTATAACTCAAATGACTGCCGGAGCAATGTTAACTTGGGGATTTATAATTTATCAACTTGAGTGGTTTATGACACCGCCAAGGTCAGAACTTTGGGCAGCTGCTTTTGGAGCTTCGCTAGCTTTAGGATGGTATTTGTGGAGAGAAGATTTCAAACAATCATTAAGGATTGCGTTATTCACTTGCGTTGGCGCCGGCATCGGATTTTCATTCGGTAATTTTATTCAGGTTGTTGGAAGTGTAAGCGGAATAAATTACAACTGGTGGAATGTAATGGAATTTATTTTAGGTTTTAGCGGAGGAATTGCTTTAACATATTCGGTATTTACTTCGGGAATACATAAACAAATTACATTTTCAAAAAGTAGTAATTTTTTTGCTTTTATTTTTCTTTTTATAATTCTGCCTTTTATAAATTTTGATCAATCATTTTCATTTGAATATTTTAATAAACTTTCTTCACTTCAAACGAGTTTATCAGGCAATGATTTTTCTATTTTGCAAATTGGATTGGGTTGGTTAATGATTTTAATAATTTCAGTTTTGGCATTTATAACATTACGAAAATTCGAATCTACAAATAATAGTAAATACATGAATTATTTGTTCACACTGATTTTCCTTTATTACAACGTATTTTTAATAATTAGAAACGGACTTTTTTATTCCGGATTTGAATTGAGTAATTCTAATACGCTTTATATACCAATCTTTGCGGTTATCATATTATTACTTTACCAAAGCAAATATGAATTGAAGAATTCAATTTCGGATAATCCAATGTTATCAAAACAGTTGATTACTTTTGCTGTCAGCGCTTTGGTTGTTATAATTATTTTATCTATAATTTCAATCAATTTACACAATGGTTTGCCCGGAGCGCAGTTGCGTTTCCAATGATTAAAATTAAGATTTGAATTATTTTAGTTATATGAGAAAAATGAAATATAAAATTTTTGATGAATTAGATCGGCTTAAAAAAAGATTTATTTTTGCTTTAGTTTTCATTTCATTTTTATGTTATGGTCAAACGTCGATTGAAACAAATAATTTTCCTAAACCGAAGAATGGTAAAACCTATGTTATTGCTCATCGCGGTGCGCATAAAGATTCTCCCGAAAACACATTATCTGCATATAAAAAAGCAATTGAGCTTGGCTGTGATTTTATTGAAATTGACGTAAGAAAAACTAAGGACGGAAAATTCGTAAGTATGCACAACTCAAGAATTGATGAATATATTGATGAAAAATCAGGTAGGGTTAATGAGTTTACTCTATGTGAATTAAAAAATATGAAAATTTATAAAGATAAAAATATTACGGATAATTTTGAAAGAATTCCAACTTTAGAAGAAATATTAGATTTGTGCAAAGGGAAAATAGGCATTTATTTGGATTTGAAAGAACCATACATAGATGAAATTTCGGCAATTATTAAAAAGTATAAAATGGAGAGGGAAGTCGTTTGGTATATTCCGTTTTCATATTTGAATGAAATTAAAAAATTGAAGGAAGTTTGTGAAGAATGCATACCGATGCCCGATCCAGAAGAAAAAGTAAAATTAAATTTCTTGTTGAATGAAATTAAACCACAAGTAATAGCAACTGATATGAGTCAATTAGACTCTGAGTTTGTAGCTGTCTCTCACCAGTATAATTCAAAAGTTTTCGTCGATGAAAATTCCGGAAATGAAGAGGAATGGAAAAATATTATTGATATAAACTGTGATGGAATTCAAACCGACGATCCCGAAAAGCTTATAAATTTCTTAAAAAAGAAATAATATTTATCCGCAATTATATTGAGATAAAGCAAAGTAATTAATAATAATTTTAGTTAATTTCCAGCCGCTGGATTTTCCGATATGTTTTGCTTTTATTCAACATTCAATTCAAATTAATTTTATGAAAAAAATCTTTTTTGCTATAATACTTTTGAAATTAATTGCGTCCGCTTTATCGGCTGAAATTATTTCGGGTCCGAAAAGTATTCCCAAAATTCAAGAATTAATTGATCAAAGTAAAAATGGCGATACCGTTCTTGTTCCGCCAAATATTTATTACGAGAATATAAATTTTAATGGGAAAAATATAGTTGTTGCATCTTACTATTTAGTTTACGGCGATTCATCTTATATTCAAAATACGGTTATAAACGGAATGCGCCAAGGTTGTGCCGTAATTTTTGAAAACGGTGAAGATTCAACCGCGGAATTAAACGGTTTTACTATTAGAGACGGAGCAAGTTATTCCGATTCATTATACGGCGGCGGAATTACTATAAGAAATAATTCATCCGCTAAATTAAAAAATCTTATAATTGATAGGAATTATACGGAAGAATGCGGCGGAGCAGGTATTTTGTGTATCGAAAATTCTCAATTGCAAATGGAAAATTTATTAATTAGCAATAACATTGCTATCGATGGTTCCGGCGGCGGTGTTTCAGTGAAAAATTCCATAATAAAAATGCAAAGAGTAAAGATTAAAGATAACGAAGCAAAGATTGGCGGCGGCGTTTACTTAACAAAATCAAAATATAATATTATTGATGTTATCATTAATGAAAATATAGCGACATTTGGAGCTGGAATTTATTTCGATATTGAAAATATTCAAGATAATTTTAAGCATACAAAAGTATATAACAATACTGCTTCCACTCGTGGCGGAGGAATATTTACTAAATCACAATTTGAATTACTTGAAAATTCACATAATTCAATTTTTCTAAACAAAGCCAACTACGGAAGTACCGATATTCATTTTGAATCTTTTTTACCGGAATCAAATTTTCAAATTTATTTAGATACTGTCACCGTTTCTCAACCGGAAAAATATCATATAAATATAATTGATAAAATTAATTTGAATTTTAAAACAGCAATTTTTAATTCGGTTAATTCCGATCTTTATATTTCACCAGAAGGCTCTGATTCAAATAGTGGTATTAGCGAGGATGAACCGTTAAAAAGCATATCTTTCAAACTTTGCAAAACGGGAAAGATTTGAATGGCGGCGGTATTTTTATTTCGGGCAAAAATGTTTTTTTGAAAAATCTATTAATAAAAAATAATATTGCCGAAAATGAAGGAGGGGGAATTTACATTGATAATTCAGAAAAGGTTATTTTGAATAATTTGACCATCGCATTTAATAATTCCAAAATAAATAATCACTCCGGCGGAATTTATTTTAACGGCGAAAAACTTTTTATTACCAATTGTATCATTTTCAAAAATATACCTAAAGATATAAAGCTCAAACACACCAATTTTAATAACTCTGAACTTACAATTTCAAATTCAGATTTGTTCGGAGGAATAAAATCAATAGAAAATTCTGATAGCGTTAAAATAAATTGGAATGAAAATAATATTGAATCCGATCCAATGTTTATCGGCGGTGTACCGCTTAGTTATGGATTAAAGATAATTTCTCCTTGCTTAAATGTTGGAACGCCTTTTCTAATTTTACAAGGAGATACCATAATTAATTTATCTTCGGATGAATATATTGGTTCTGCTCCTGACATGGGCTCGATCGAATCGGATTATTTAATTTCAATCACCGATGAAGAAAATTTACCTTCGGAATTCCAATTATTGCAGAATTATCCGAATCCTTTCAATCCAACAACAACAATTGAATATATTATTCCAAAATCCGTAAATGCTAATTCATTTCATAATACACAGCAAAAAAGTGAAGACAATGTGAAAGTAATTGTTTTCGATATTTTAGGAAAAGAAATAAAGACACTCGTTAACGAATATCAAAAGCCGGGATATTATAAAATCCAATTTAATGCGGCAAATTTACCAAGCGGAATCTATTATTATCAGTTAAAATATGGTAATTTGTATCAATCAAAAAAAATGCTGTATCTAAAATAAATTTAGAATAAGCATTTATTAAATAAATTTTATGTATGAATTTATTTATCTTGATTCTCATAATTTCAAGTTATAAATTAGGCAATCGTTTGTTTAATCGTTTTTGATTGTTTGAATTATTAGAGTAAGAAATGCCGTTTCCGCAATTTGACAGAAATAAATTATTAATTAAACCTCTTTCGGAAAGATTGAATAAGGTGATTATTGAAAATGATCATGTTCCGATCGATTCTGAGCCGAAGAACAAATCAGCAGAATTCCTAGAATTAATAGAACTTACAGCCGAAAGGATTAAATTTGCCCACGAGAACAAAGCTTCAGTAATGTTAACAATGGGAGCACATACAATTAAAAATGGAATGGCCCCGACATTAATTAAACTATTAGAGGAAAAGTGGATAACTCATTTGGCGACAAACGGCGCAGGAATTATTCATGATTGGGAATTTGCGTTTCAAGGATTAAGCAGTGAAGATGTAAAGGCAAATGTTAAGTTAGGGCAATTTGGAATTTGGGAAGAAACGGGAAAGTATTTAAATCTCGCTATAATTGTCGGAGCCTTTGAAGGAAAAGGATACGGCGAATCTGTCGGCAGTATGATTGAAAATGAAGGCGTCAATATTCCTTCGAATGATGAAATTGCTGAGATAGTAAATAATTACAATAATGATCTAGAAAGATCTGCCGCGGCAATTGATCTCTTAAAAATTAAAAGTGATTTCAATTTACAATCCGGCTGGATGAAAATAAAGTTTCCGTATAAAAAATATTGTGTACAAGCGGCGGCTTATAAATATGGTATTCCGTTTACAAGCCATCCAATGTTCGGTCACGATATTATTTACACGCATCCATTTAATTACGGAGCGGCAATTGGGCGTGCGGCACAAAGGGATTTTCTAACTTATGCTAATTCTGTAAATAATATTGAAAATGGAGTTTATATGTCGGTCGGTTCCGCGGTTATGTCTCCAATGATCTTTGAAAAATCTTTGTCTATGTCGCAGAATTTGCACATTCAAAATAAAGAGCATATCGATAATCATTTTATGCTAATTGTAGATCTTGCAGAAGCAACATGGGATTGGTCAAAAGGCGAACCGCCAATCACAAATCCCGCATATTATTTAAGATATTTAAAGACGTTTAACAGAATGGGCGGAACAATGAAATATCTTTCCGCGGATAACCGAGATTTTTTATTGGCGTTATATCAAACTCTGATTAAATAAAATTTTATATAATTATTGAAAAGGAAATTTAATGGATCAAAATGAAAGAACATACAAAGGTATTTATCCGGTTTTAATTACTCCTTATAATGATGATTTAACCATTGACTTCAATGGTTATCAAAAAATGATTGAATGGTATATGACTTTCAACCTTGGAGGAATATATGCTAATTGTCAGTCGAGTGAAATGTTTGAACTGACTGAAGCTGAAAGGTTAAAATTAATTTCCGATGCGGTAAAAATAGTTAACGGTAAAATACCTGTTGTAGGAACCGGAAATTTTGGTAAAAATGTTAATGAACATCTTGAATTCATTAAAAAAGTTTCAGATACCGGTGCTGATATTGTTATGTTGACCGTTCCTGAATATTTGAATACCGATGAAGAGCTCGAAAAATATTATTTGACAATTGCAGAAAAAACAAATATTAAACTTGGCATTTATGAATGTCCGGTTCCCAGAAGATATTATCTAGGTTTCGATTTAATAAAAAAAATTGCGGAAACGGGTAAGTTTTTTGCTTATAAAGAAACAAGCTGTGAACTTGATAAGATAAAGAAAATAACTGATATTACTTCATCGACAAATTTTGCTCATCTGCAGGCTAACGTTCCTTATTTACTTGAATCTATTAAATATGGAACGCCTGGTTCTATGAACATCGCCGCAAATTGGATGCCTGATCTCGTTGTAAAAGTTTATGAGCTCGGTAAAATGAATGACCCGCTTGCGGATAAATTAAATAATGCACTTTGCGGAATGGAAATGGCTCAAAGATCGGTTCATCCGATGGGAGTGAAATATTTAATTAGTAAAAGGGGAGTACCGATAAAACCACTTACACGATATCCAAGAAAATTATCTTTGGAAGAAATTTACGGACTTGAATTAGCCGCAAAACATTGGTTTACAGATGACGGAAAACTTAAAATTCTATTAGACACTTAGAACTTATGGAAATTCTTAACCCTGGAAATGAAGATTATCATATCCATTCTATAAATTATTCTGACGGATTAAATACAATTGACGAAATTGTAAAATTTGCTGGCGAAATTGGTTTAACGAAAATAGCGATTACAGATCATGACCAAGCATATTTGGATTCTCGGAATTTTCCTCGAAAATCATACCGTGGTATAATAAAACGATGGCAGAATGTTTTTAATGACGTTGAAGTTAAATTTGGAATTGAAGCCGATATTTTAAATTCCAAAGGAGATGTTTGTATGGATATTCAAGGGGAAGAGTCTGATTTTATTGTATTATCTACTCATCAAAATCCTCCGTATCAAGAAGATTCAAATACCATAACTCAAGCATATTTAAATGCTATTGAGAGGTTTCACGATAAAATTAAATTTTTAGGCCACCCTTGTTCCGTTTATCACGGAGATAATGTTGACATTGTCGCGGTAACAGAATTATGCAATAAATATAATGTAGCGTTGGAAGTAAACGGGGCAAATCTTTCAACAAACAGAACCAACTTAAAAAAATTGCACCAAATGCTTTCAATTGCAAATTTTATTTATGTCAACAGCGATTCTCATACTCTTTACGAACTTAAAACTGTTCGTAAATTCGCTTTTGAATATCTAAAAGAAAAAGGATTTATTAGTAATATTTTTTAAAATATTAATTTATTACCGGCCTTTTATCTCCCATATATTTACTTGCGCCCAAATTTTCTTTTTTAAAATTTTTGCACGAAGTTAAATTTTCATCGTTAGATTTTGGCGTAGAGATTAAACCAAAATATCTTCCCATCCAATAATCATGAATAAAGTCAGTTGGATCCATAACTCTGTTCCCGTTTGATCTGCCGTCTAGATTAAATGAATTTCTATTTCCGGAGGATTCTCGCGGGTTAATTAACTTAGTTCCGCCTTCATACGAAACATAGCCGGGTTCAACAAAAAGATCGTCTCTATGAGAATTTGTATAATTATACTCAATACAGTTTAGAGTCCATGATCTTAAGTAATCAACTGCTTTTTCTTCTTCGCATTCGTTTCCTGTCATTACTCCATATGAAAAATTATACCAAGAAGAATGTTCAATTCTCTTTGTTTCCCAGGATCGTTCAAGACTTCTTAAATAAATTGATTGAAGCACCGGATCATCAACATATCTTAATAAAGTAAAATATGACCAAAATGCTAAATTGTCATCCCATGGCGCTATATTTTCAGGCGGGAAGGTATTCTTCTGTCTTACTGTATAATTTAAATAACCCCAATCAACTAATTGCTGAAAAGCATTAACAAATTTATTATCACCGGAAACGGCCAACGCGGATTTAGCAATTGCTTGAGCTTCAAGTCCGTTTAACCCTTTATCAACCCAGCCGTATGGATTTAAAAGATAACCTGCGTCCCATCGTCCCCAGCGAGTTGGTTTTCCATCCATATCAATTAGTTTCCATCCATTGTCAACAATATAACCGGCAATTTTTTCTATATGTTCCTTAGCTAATTTTTTTTCTTTGCCTTCAGCTATTAAATCGTGAAAAAGGGAGACAGCATAAAAGTGAGCCATTATTTCGTCGCTTGAAGTGTCGCCTTTCCAATACCATTTGCCGTCTTCGGTTTTATACCATTTAGCCGGTAAACCGCCGCTGCCTTGGGTACTTCTATCATCATCATCGCCGGTTGCCGACCATATAGCGCGTGCAATAAAACCATCGATCGGTGTTATTTTTTCAAGCCAGATCATAGCATAAAATGAATTTAGAGCTTCCTGTTTTGCAGATTCGTCGCCTGTTGCTAAATATTTATAGCACATTGCAGCTAGATACGGTGCTGTATGTCCGCCGTCGTTATCGCTTATTTCCCTTATCCATTTTTTATCTCTTTTGTACAGCATATGTATGAAACCCAATCTTTTATGTTCCCAATTTTCAAGATGCTTCTCAAAATAATCAGCTTTCTTCTGCAAAGTGAAAGGTTCATAGGTAATTATTCCCACACCTTTATTTGTAGCGATGCAAACTTTATCATTCCCAACGGCAATTTCATTTACATATTCTCCAGGCAGCCAATTATCCGCTCCGAAAAATTGCCAATCATTTTCTAACATTCTTATAGCCCCATTTTGTGTTCCTATCCATAAATCATTATCAAAACCTTTTTCCATACAAGTCGTTTTTTCATAAGGCAAACCGTCTTTTCCAGTAATTGCTGATAATGTTGCGCCGCGCAATTCGCCCAAACCTCTATCTGTGCTTATATAAATTTTATTTCCCAAGGTTAAAATATCAGTAGTATTTCTTGAAGGAAGTTTACCCCAATCAATAAAATCTTGATTAATAATTTTTCCGTCGAACAAAGCTAATTCACCATAACGAAGAATATAGAGCGTTCCGCTGTAAGAAGTCAATTTCTGAACCGGTCCAATTTCAACCGGATCAGCATGAAGCTGTGTTCCATCTTCCATTAGCATTGTCATATTGCTTGAATAATAACCGCCTTCAGGTTTAATATTTTTAAGTATATTGTTTTCTATAACAAATACATCGTCATTTGTGGCGGCGTATACTTTATTGTTGTGCAGGCACAAATCAACAAAAATATTTTTATCAATTAACTTCCAATCGGTTTTAAATTTAAATAAACCGTTTTTTGTAATTGCCCATAAAGAATTATCAAGCGATATAAGTTTGATTACATCTTTCGGTGAGTCGTTTAGTTTTTGAATTTTGCTCTGCCGCAAGGCATAAATTTCATTTTTCATTACAATATAAAATTCATTATTAAAATTTACAATTGAAGCAACATCTCCGTTTGTAATAATTTTTTCCGAAAATTCTTGAAGATAGACTTTGTCTTCGACTTGTTTCCACATTGGTTCATCATGTTTATATATTTTTTGTGCGGTTAAAAAATTAAATGAAATTAAAAAAATAAATACAAGTAATTTTATTGCTTGATGATGTTTCATAAAATAATCCATAAATTATTTAATTATTATTTAATTAGACCAATGAGACAAAATATGATTATTCTGAGCATTATTCATATTTTTCCCTTCGGCTGAAAACAAGAATTCAAGTCTGTTACTATAAAATTCAGTAATTTTTCCTCTAACCATTTTAAGTGTGCTGTTCAAGAATTTATTTTGTTCGGTAAATCCTTCGCCTAAAATTCCAACCGCGGCGGGAAGCCATCTTTCGGGGAACATGCCTTCGTATATTCCGCCTTTTTTATATTTGTCAATTTCACCTTGAAGGATATTAATAATTTCTTTTTTCCCTTCATCTGTATTTATTTGTAATCCTTTCTTTTTAATTTCTTCCAACAAAGAATTTTTATTTGGGAACAATAGCGCGGCAGTATATGGAGATTGGTTATTATAAAGCATTACTTGTTCAATGAAAGGAGATTGATCTACAAGCGCTTCCTCAATTCCTTCGGGACTGAATTTTTCTCCGTCGCTCGCAATTAATAAACTTTTAAATCTTCCAAGAACATATAAAAATCCGTCAGAATCTAAGTATCCCATATCACCTGTATAAAGCCAGCTATTTTTAATTGTTTCCGAAGTAGCTTTATCATTTTTCCAATATCCTGCCATAACATTTTCACCTTTGCAAATAATTTCTCCTTTTTCTCCTTGCGGAAGTTCAACCCCGTCTTCATCAACAATTTTCACTAATAAATTCTTAACTATTTGTCCTGAAGAACCCATTTTATGTAAGCACGGAACATTAGCCGAAATTATTGGCGCGGCTTCGCTTAAACCGTATCCTTGAAACATTGGGATTCCTATGGCATAAAAAAATCTTTGTAATTCTATATCTAATAAAGCTCCGCCGCCTATGAAGAATTCTAATTTACCTCCAAAATTCTGTCTTATTTTACTGAATAAAATTTTATCATAAAATTTATATAGAGGCAGTTTTAATTTGCTTATTCCTTTTGCTTTCCTAAAACCATCGCCGTTTAATTCATATCCTAATTTAAGAGCTTTGTTAAACAATGCTTCGACTTTTGCTCCTTTTGATTTAATACCTGCTTCAATATTCTTTCTGAAATTTTTAGCAAGCGCAGGAACGCTCAAGATGAATACAGGTTTTGCTTCTTTAATATTAACCGGAATATTTTTTAAAGTTTCTAATGGAGTGTTTCCAACTTGAACCGAAGACATACTAGCGCCATTTTTCATTAAAAGATAAATTCCCGCGGTATGAGCAAATGAATGATCCCATGGCAAAATTAAAAGTGAAGAATAATATTCGGGAATAGGGAAGATTGCCGTTGCCTGCTCAACATTGGCCGTATAATTTCTATGAGTAAGAATAATTCCTTTCGGGTCAGCTGTTGTTCCCGAAGTATAACATATATTTGCGTAATCATCGCCCTTTACCGATTGCCAAATATTTTTAAAATCTTCGGAATTATTTTTAAGAAATTCTTCTCCTAATCTTAATACTTCATTTTTGGAAAGTTCATTTTCATTTTTTGAATTAATTTCATCAAGAACAATTACTTTTTCCAATTCGGGCAAATCAATTTCAATTTTTCTTATTTTATCTAACTGGGTTTTTGAAACAATTACAAATTTACAACCTGAATGAGCTAAACGAAATTTCAAATCGTTTAATTCATCGATCTTAACGGAAATAGGAACATTAATAGCGCCTAAATAAACAATTGCCATTTCACTCATCACCCAATCATTTCTGCCTTCACTAATCAAAGCTGCGCGATCGCCTTTTTTTAATCCCAATTTCAATAAGCCCGCGCTGAAATTGTAAATAAGTTTATGCATTTCTTTATATGTCGTGCCCGAATATTTGCCATCGATTTTTTCCAGCATTAAAATGTTATTTGGAAATTTTTTTACACTTTCTTCAAACATCATTGGAATTGTCAGTTTCATAATATCTCCATCAATAATTTTACTTATATGTTCTATTTTTAATTTAGGAATTTTACAGAAATAAAATTTGCAAGGTTTTTCATAACTCGCTCATTTCCCAAATCGTTTAAATGGCGGTCTTTAAAATCAACACAAATATCATCTCCGCCCACAATTTGAAAAGTTAACAAGTTTTCATTTGGAACAACTGCTTTTATTTTATCGATAAAATTAAGATCAACTTTAAAATAATTTTCCGGATGATAATAACTTTTAACATACTTTACACAATTTCTATTCACAATATCAAAGTCATTTCTAATTGGATAAAATACAAACATTTCGGCTTTATTTAATTTACATATTTCATTGATTTTACTGTATATCAATTTAGTTATTTGAATTGAATATTTATCCCTTGGTGAATTAGGAATAATGTAGGGAGAAAAATGACTTCTCCCATCAATAAAATTTTCGTAAGTCAAAATTGTAATATTGTTTGAATCGGCTAACTGTAAAATATTTTCTGAATACTTGTTAAGATCAATTTCAAATGATTTAACGTGATTATTATTTATCCTTTTGTGTGGTTTCGGCAGTTCATAATACCAATCATCTAAAATCAATTGTTCAATAGTTTTTTTCTTATAATTTTGCAAGGCGGTAAAAAAAAGCTGAAGTAAAGAGCTATGCTTATAATAAGAATTTCCTTGATAATATGGACCATCCAATTCATTGTTTAAAATTTTAAATGTTGGTTTTAAGTGACCTGCCAATATTCCAACGTTTCTATCTGGAAAAGTATTTTCCCAAAAGTCGTTTTTGGGAGTTGCCCAAATCAAAATTAAATCCGCGCGATAAGATTTAAAATATTTTTCTAATGCAATTAATTGCTGATCTTGTCCCCAGCCCGATGCCGCAAGTGAAAAAACTTTTACCGGTCGATTGTTTAATACATTTAAATCATTTTCCAATAATATTTCGGGCATCTTATCTCTTAATGAAGTCGCAGCTTCAACTTGACTGTCACCCAAAATTAAAATTACAAAATCGTTGCTATCATATTTGATTTTTTGTCCGCGCAAACCCAATTGATTGGGATAATCATTTACTTCATTAGAAAGGTCTCTTCTAGGTGAATCATTCCAGCCCCAGCCGGAATTAAGCGGTTTGTAAAAAAATCTGAGAGTTATTTCAGCAATAAAAATTAGAATTAAAATTGTTCCAAGTAACAATGCCAAATTTATAAGAAGACTTTTGTTTTTATTAATAAAATTTTTCAATTTTTTTTGTAGATTTTATTGAAATTATATAATTATAAAATGCTATTTTAATAAACACAAATACAAATTATAAAATTTTGTAGTCAGTTTCTTTATTATTTGTGTTAAACAATCGTTTTCATTATTATTACAAAAAATAGGACAAATTCATTTACAAAATGAAAACATCAAACCCAAAAATCAAACCGGATATTAGAATCTCTAAAAATGATTTTTCAAAACTGAGGTTAAAATGAAAATTAAAAATAGTACAAACTTAAAAAAATATGGAAGAAGAAATTTTATTAAAGCTGCATCATTAACCGCGGCAGGATTATCGATAGGTGTCAATGACATTCTAGCAAAATCAAATCCGAGTTCACAAAGTGAAAACAAAAAATTTAAGATGAAATTTGCCCCGCATTTTGGAATGTTTGAAAATAGTGCCGGAAAGAATTACATAGACCAACTTAAATATATTTCCGATCAAGGATTTACTGCGTTGGAAGATAATGGGATGAAATCCAAAAGCATTGAAGAGCAGAATCAAATTGCAAAAGAAATGAAAAGACTGAATTTATCTATGGGTGTTTTTGTTGCTCATAATATTTATTGGGATAAACCAAACTTAACAAATGGAAATAAAGAATTAAGAGATGAATTTTTGCAAGGTATTAAAGAATCGGTGGAAGTTGCCAAAAGAGTAAACGCGACTTGGATGACGGTTGTGCCGGGACACGTAGATCTTAGGCTCGAAATGGATTATCAGACTTCAAATGTTGTTGAGTCTCTTAAACAAGCGTGCGCAATTTTAGAACCTCACGGATTAGTTATGGTTTTGGAACCATTAAATTTTTACAATCATCCGGGATTGTTTTTGAAAAAGATCTCGCAGGCATATCAAATCTGTAAAGCAGTAAACAGTCCTTCATGTAAAATTTTGGATGATTTATATCATCAGCAAGTTACCGAAGGAAATTTAATTCCTAATATTGACGCGGCTTGGGATGAAATTGCATATTTCCAAATGGGTGATAATCCAGGCAGAAATGAACCTACAACAGGCGAAATAAATTATAAGAATGTTTTTGAGCATATTTATAAAAAAGGTTACAAAGGTATATTGGGAATGGAGCACGGCAAAAGTAAAGAAGGGAAAGAAGGTGAAAATGCCGTTATTGAAGCATACAGAAAATGTGATGATTTTTAAATAAATGTGTGAGGGAAAAATGCATAAAATATATTTATGGATTTTTGGATTTTCTTTTACTCTCGTTTCATGTTGCTCATTAAATAAAGTAAATTTTAAGAATTCGAATATAATTATTCCCGATAAGAAAATTGAATTATGGAATGGTAAAGATTTTAAAAATTGGATTAAATATTTTTCGGATAAAAATGTAAACGCTGATGAAATCTGGAAAATTTCAGAGGGAATTATACATTGTACTGGAAATCCAATCGGTTATCTTAGAACAAAAAACGAATACGCTAATTATAAACTGACAGTTATTTGGAGATGGCCTTCGGAACCGGGTAACAGCGGTGTTATGCTCCATTGCCAATTACCCGATCAGGTTTGGCCTAAAAGTATTGAAGCACAATTAATGTCGGAAAACGCCGGAGATTTTTATGTTATAAGCGGCTCGGATTTTAAAGAATTGGTTGACAAAGAATCCAGAAGATTGGAGAAACAGAATAAGAACAGCGAAAATACTCCCGGAGAATGGAACAAATATGAAATTATTTGTAATGATAATTCAATAACACTTAACGTAAATAACGTTTTTCAAAATAAAGCAACAGAGTGTACTTTAAATTCCGGCGCCATTGCTTTTCAAAGTGAAGGTAAACCGATTGAGTTTAAAGAAATATATATTGAACCTATTGACTAAAAATTATGAAATTCAAATTCCTAAAAAACAGTCCTAAATTTTCAAAAATATTTTTCCTTTTATTGGGAATGATAATTTATTACGCGTTAAATTATGCTTACGAAGAATCTTCCACAAACGAATTTTGCGAATCATGCCATGTTCATCCGCAGGCAACTCAAAGCTGGAAAATTGGTCCCCATGTTTTTAATGAAAGCGGAGTAACCGTTAATTGTGTTGACTGCCATTTGCCTCCCAGCGGTATTGATAAATTTTACGCGAAAGCAACTACTGGTATGAGAGATTTGTACGGCTATATTTTCAAAGATTCTTCCGATTTTAATTGGGATAAAATGTCACAGCGTGAATTTGCCGAAAAACACGTTTATCAAGAAGGATGTTTGAATTGTCATAAAAATTTATTTCCGCCGGAATTGAACAAAAAAGGTCAGGACGCTCATCTTTATTTTGATCAACATAAAGAAGAAGTTTTGTGTATCAATTGCCATCTTGAAACAGGTCATTATCACGAAAAGAAAGTTGAGCTTTCAGTCATTTCAGACCAAAAAGAAATGTACTCGGAAGCTGCTAAAGTTGATAAGTTTGAAAATTTTATTGAAAAAATTCCGGGTACAAGTATTAATTTTGAAATGATCGCAATCCCATCAGGAAAATTTTTATTTGGAACGGACGATCAAGAAGAAATAAAAAAAGCTAATGAAATTCCCGCTAATGAAGTTTCATTAAGTAAATTTTGGATTGGCAAAACCGAAATTACCTGGAATGAATATATTACTTTTATGAAAGAAACAGGTACTGAAGGAAGAACGGAAGATCAAATTATAAAAGCTAAACAAAATAAAGATGTTGACGCAATAACGGGACCAACTCCGCCATACGGTGATCCGGGTCAGGGTTGGGGCAAAAATTTAAGACCCGCAATTACAATGACACATTATGCTGCAATAAAATATTGTGAATGGTTATCGAAAAAGACTGGAAAAAAATACAGACTTCCAACTGAAGCGGAGTGGGAATATGCCGCTCGCGGAAATACAAAAGGTCCTTACTTTTTTGAAGGCAGTCCATCCGATTTTACCAGTGAAGGATTTTGGAAATCTTTATTCGGAGCGGATACCAGCAATATTAATTCTTATTGTATTTATAAAGAGAACAGCTTAAATAAAACGAATACACCAAATTCCGTAAAGCCTAATCCATTTGGATTGATAAATACTTTGGGAAATGTAAAAGAATTTTGCTCGGATTATTATTCAGAAAATATTCACGAAATTTATAAAAATCAGAAAAACATTAAAGATCCTATAGGACCCGGAAGTGGAGATGAATTTGTTATTCGCGGCGGTTCTTATTTAAGCGATGCGGTTGATTTGAGAATTACGGCAAGAGAATCAACAAACCAAAAAGCATGGCTTAGAACCGATCCTCAAATCCCAAAAAGTTTATGGTGGTATTCGGATTCCAAGGATGTTGGATTTAGAGTTGTTTGCGAATTTAATAACTGAAAATTTTCGCTTAATCAAATAAATCTATAAAAAAGCAAAGAGGTAAAAGATGTCTGAAAAATTTAACAGAAGAGATTTTATCAATATTGGAGCTTTAGCCGCAACGGGAATTATTGTTGGATGCAACACGGTTTCTGAAAAGAAACGAACAATGGATGAAAAAAAGTTTCTTGATCAAGCCCCTGACGGAAAAGAATTAAAAGCAGGATTGATAGGATGTGGTGGCAGAGGAACCGGTGCCGCAATTGATTTTCTAAGTGCCGGACCTAATTTGAAAATTCATGCGCTTGGAGATGTTTTTCAAGATCGATTGGAAGGATGTAAAGAAAAAATTAAAACGGAAAAACAGCAGGTTGTTCCTGATGAAAACTGTTTTGTAGGATTTGACGCGTTTGAAAAAGTAATAAATTCAGGAGTTGACGTTGTTATTCTTGCTACTCCGCCTCATTTTCGCCCATTGCATTTTGAAGCAGCCGTTAGCGCTAGAAAACATGTATTTATGGAAAAACCTGTAGCCGTTGATCCTGTTGGCGCAAGATCGGTTATCGCAACTTCAAAAAAAGCGGAAGCATTGGGCTTGGTTGTTGGCACAGGCACGCAACGAAGACATCAAAGAGATTATGTTGCGACATTTAAAGAAATTTTTGAAGGTAAAATTGGTGATATAGTTTCAGCTAACTGTTATTGGAATCAAAGTCAGTTATGGTACAGAAACGCTCAACCCGAATGGGCGGAAATGGAATATATGATTCGCGATTGGGTAAATTGGACATGGCTTTCAGGTGATCATATTGTTGAACAACATGTTCACAATATAGATGTAATCAATTGGTTTACGGAAAAACATCCAATCAAAGCGGTTGGTTTCGGATCGAGACAAAGACGTGTTACAGGCGATCAATATGATAATTTCAGCGTTGATTTTGAATATGATAACGGAATGCACGTTCATAGTATGTGCCGACAAATTAATGGATGTACGGATAATGTTTCAGAATTGGTATTTGGATCTCAAGGATATACAAATTGTAGAAATACTATTTTTAATCCAAAGGGAGATATAATTTGGGAATATCAATATCCAAAGATTGAAGGCGTTGAAAAAAATGAATCAGTAAAAGTTTCGCCTTATGTTCAAGAGCATATTGATCTTGTTACGGCAATTAGAGAAAACAAACCTTATGTTGAAGCTGAAAATACAGCCGTATCAACAATGTGCGCAATAATGGGAAGAATCTCCGCGTACACCGGTAAAGAAGTAACTTGGGATGAAGTTATGAATTCGGATCTTAAATTAGGACCGGATGTATATGAACTCGGCAAAGTAAATATTGAAAAGATAATTCACGTGCCGGGAATAGCTTGATAATTGTGCAGAATAATTTTAAGATTTTTTATTCTCTTTTATTAGGTATTCATTTTTTATTTTTTCAAAATAATTTCGTCTTTTCTCAAGGTGTTGTTAAAGTAGAAAATTTAAAATGTGAATACCTTTCTGCACCAAATAATATTGATACCTATAATCCAAGATTCAGTTGGACTTTAAGATCCAATGAAAATGGTCAGCTTCAAACCGCATATCAAATAATTGTATTTACCCAAAAAGATAAAATTGAAATTTGGAATTCGGGTAAAATAGATTCACCGCAAAATTCTCAGTTATATTATTCAGGTAAAAAACTAAAAAGCAATTCAAAATATTTTTGGTTTGTTAAAGTTTGGGATAAATCCTCAAAAGAATTTGTTAGTGATACTACTGAATTTTGGACGTCTTTGCTTGAGCCGACATTATGGAAAGCAAAATGGATTGGCGAAAATTCTAAAAAGGAATATTTCCCTGAAACAGGATTTTTTCAAGACCCAAAAGAACAATATAAATTACCGGATACAGTAATTCACAACGGCAGATCGCTTCTGCTTAGGAATGATTTATTTATAAAAGACAAAATTAAAACTGCAAGAGTTTTTATTACCGGATTGGGATATTACGAATTTTACATCAATGGAAATAGGATTGGAGATCATTATTTATCACCCGCAAAAACAAATTACAGAAAGGAAATTTTATATGATACTTATGACGTTGCAAATGAATTACTGAAAGGAAAAAATTCCTTTGGAATTCATTTAGGCAACGGCTGGTTCAATCCTTATAAAAAATGGTGGCAGCCATATAGAATGCAGTGGTTTGGCGCCAAACGGGCTATAATGCAATTAGTTATTGAATATGAAAACGGTTCTGAAGAAATTTTTACCACAAACGAAGATTGGAAATACGCAGACGGTCCCGTTACTTATAGTTGTATATATGACGGAGAAATTTATGATTCTAATCTTGAAAAAAAAGATTGGAATAAAATATCTTTCGACGATTCACATTGGAAAAATGTTAAAGTGCTTCAATCTCCTGGCGGCGAATTAAAATCGCATACAATGCCGGCAATAAAAGTAATGCACAAATTATTACCAATCAAAAAAAATGTTATTAATGATAAAAAAATAGTATATGATTTTGGACAAAACTTTGCTGGTTGGGTTAAAATTGAGATCAAAGGAAATAAGAATTCGCAAATTAAATTGCAGTTTGCCGAAGATATTTTCTTCGATGGAAATATTGATATTACCAGTAATGAAAACGCAAAAGCTCAATACGTAATAAAGTTAAACAGTGATACAATCCAAATATTTCAACCGAGATTTACATTCTTTGGTTTCAAATACGTTGAAGTATCAAGCGATAGTGATTTTGAAATTAGAAATATAGAAGGTCAAGTTCTGCATACTGCCGTTGAAAATACCGGAAGGTTTGAATGCAGTAATGAGACTCTTAATAAAATTCATCGCGCTACTGTTTGGTCGCAAAAAAGTAATATTTTAGGATATCCCTCAGATTGTCCGCAAAGAGATGAGCGCTTGGGATGGTTTGGAGATGCTCAAGTTACAATTGAGGAAGCTCTTTACAATTTCGACATGCCCCAATTTTATATGAATTGGCTGAATGGAATTAGATTGAATCAGAATTCAGATGGTGATATTCCTATTATTTCGCCTCGTCCTTATATTTGGGATGAAGGAGTTGAATGGAGTTCAACTTATTTGATATTAGTTTGGAAATATTATAAATATTTCGGCGATGAGGAAATTTTAAAAATTCATTATCCTGCGATGAAAAAATATTTTGACTTTTTAAATTCAATAGCGGATAACTTTATCATAAAGAAAGGATGGATTGGAGATTGGGGAAGTTTAGTAAATGGCTGGAAAGAAGGCGAACCGGAGTCGGTACCAACTGCATTTTATTATTGGAATGCGGTTATTCTATCCGAAATTGCGGAAAAGCTGAACTTTAGTGAAGATCAAAAATACTTTATAGATGCCGCCGAAAAAATCAAAAAAACTTTTAATGAAAAATTTTACCATAAGGAAACGAAAAACTACAATGACGGAAGCCAAATGGCGAATTCATTTCCTTTGTATTTGGGACTTGCACCTGAACGTGATAAAATTACAATACTGGATAATTTAATTAAAGATATTGTTGAGAAAAATAATGGACATTTAACTACCGGAGTTTTGGGATCAAAATATATGATTGATGTTTTAGCGCAGAACGGAAAGGAAGATATTGCTTATTTGCTTGCGACTCAAACCGGATACCCGAGCTGGAGTGAAATGGTTGAAAAATATACTACTATGTGTGAATTCTGGACTTTGAAACAATCACACAATCATGTAATGACAGGCAGCATTGACGCGTTTTTCTATAAAACTTTAGCGGGGATAAATTTTAGCGAAAATTCTATAGGAAGCAAAAATATTTTAATAAAACCATATTTTACGGATAATTTGAATTTTGTCAATGCTTCAGTAGAAACAATCAACGGCGCAATTTCTGTTAATTGGATAAAATCAGTTGATTCGATTAAATTGACCGTTCAAATCCCAATAAATTCAAGTGCGGAAGTTTTGTTGCAAAAAAAAATAATGGATAAAATTTTTGGCATAAATCAAATTTCCAACGATGATAAAAACATAGAAATAATAACAGAAAATAAAGATTTAATAATATTTCAAATCAATTCCGGTAAATATGAATTCTCGTTAGTAAGTAAGTAAAAAAACGTGAATTAGAAATTTACATTTCCATAAACTTTCCGACACTTTCATTTTTTAACTCACAAGAATAAATCAAATAATTATAGATTCTTAAAAATAAGAGTATATGAAATCCTTTTCTAAAAATTAAGAGATAAATTGCACCGCATTACTGATTTTGCTTAAAATTGACTAAAAATTAGTATTAAAAACTGGCATAATTTTAGAATTGAAAACTCGAATTTCGTTTTATATTATAAAATAATAATAGATAAGGGATAAAATGGAAAGAATGAAAATAACAATAGACGGCAATGAAGCCGCTGCTTATGTAGCTTATCATAACAGCGAAGTAATTGCAATTTATCCAATTACTCCGTCATCCGGAATGGGAGAAATGTCGGATGCTTGGGCGGCACAAGGTAAAAAGAATATTTGGGGAACAATACCAAATGTTTCTGAATTACAAAGTGAAGGCGGCGCTGCCGGTGCAGTTCACGGATCGCTTCAAACCGGCGCTTTAACAACTACTTTTACAGCCTCGCAAGGTCTTTTACTTATGATTCCGAATATGTATAAAATCGCAGGCGAACTTACATCAACGGTATTTCATGTTTCCGCCAGATCAATCGCTGCTTCCGCTTTGTCAATTTTTGGAGATCACAGCGACGTAATGGCAACAAGACAAACCGGTTGGGCTTTATTGGCTTCAAGTTCAATTCAAGAAATTATGGATTTGGCAGCCGTAGCTCACAGAGCAACTTTAGAATCAAGAATTCCATTTATCCATTTTTTTGATGGGTTTAGATCTTCACATGAAGTTAACAAAATTGAGCAATTGTCTCTAGAAGATTTAAAATCAATGATAGATGATAAATTGGTTCGTGAACATAGAAAAAGAGCTCTTTCACCCGATAACCCGTTTATTCGCGGAACAGCGCAAAATCCCGATGTTTATTTCCAAGGCAGAGAAGCAGTTAATAAATATTATGATGTTTGTCCAGATGCGGTTCAAAGCGCTATGGACAAATTTGCAGAATTGACAGGACGCCAGTACCATTTATTTGATTATTTTGGCGCGCCGGATGCTAAAAGAATTATTATTATGATGGGATCTGGAAGTGAAGCAGCGTTAGAAGCTATTGAATATATGACTTCAAGAATGGAAGAAAAGATAGGTGTTCTTAAAGTTAGACTTTACAGACCATTCTCAATTGATAAATTTATTGAAGCAATTCCAAATACAGTTGAAAAAATTGCCGTATTAGACAGAACAAAAGAACCAGGTTCAATTGGCGAACCGCTTTACTTAGACGTTGTTTCGGCATTGATCGAAAATATGAATTCGTCAAATCCAAAATTCGTTAAATTGCCTAAAGTAGTCGGCGGACGTTACGGATTATCATCAAAAGAATTTACACCCGCAATGGTTAAAGGAATTTTTGATGAATTGAAAAAAGATAATCCTAAAAACCATTTTACAATTGGTATTAAAGATGATGTATCATTTACAAGTTTAGATTATGATCCAAACTTCATAACCGAAGGCGAAGACGTTGTTCGCGCACTGTTTTATGGTTTAGGTGCAGATGGTACTGTAGGAGCAAATAAAAATTCAATCAAGATAATTGGTGAAGAAACAAATAATTATGCACAAGGTTATTTTGTTTACGATTCAAAAAAATCAGGTTCAACAACCGTTTCACATTTGAGATTTGGGAAAAAAGAAATTCATTCTACATACTTAATTCAAACGGCCAACTTTATCGGAGTTCATCAGTTTAATTTGCTGGAAAACTTTGACGTTTTAGAAAATATTGTAGACGGCGGGACATTCTTATTAAATAGTCCTTATTCAAAAGATGAAATTTGGAATAAACTTCCTCAGAAAGTACAAAAGCAAATAATAGATAAAAAACTTAATCTATATGTAATTGACGGTTACAGTGTTGCAAAAGATACAGGCATGGGAGCAAGAATCAACACTATCATGCAGACATGCTTCTTTGCAATTTCCGGTGTATTGCCCAAAGATGAAGCAATTGCTCAAATTAAAAATGCTATAAAGAAAACATACGGCGGAAAAGGTGAAATTGTTGTTAAGAAAAACTTTGAAGCTGTTGATAGCACATTAGAACATTTGCACAAAATTGAAATACCTGCTGAAGTTACAAGCAGCATAATTTTACCTCCAATTGTTTCAGAAAAAGCACCTGCATACGTTCAAGAAACATTGGCAATGATGATGAAAGGAAAAGGAGATTTAATTCCTGTAAGTCAGATGCCGCTTGACGGAACTTTTCCATCAGCAACAACACAATGGGAAAAACGAAATATTGCTTTGGAAGTGCCCGAATGGGATCCTGAAGTTTGTATTCAATGCAACAAATGTGCTATGGTTTGTCCACACGCAACGATAAGAATTAAAGTTTATGATAAGGAAATTACAAACAGCGCTCCGGAAACATATAAATGGACCGAAGCTCGTGGTAAAGAATATGACGGCATGGCATATACAATTCAAGTTGCTGTAGAAGATTGTACTGGCTGCGCTTTATGTGTTGATATTTGCCCGGCTAAAAACAAACGCGAGACGGGTAAAAAAGCTATTAATATGGTTCCACAAATTCCTTTGCGTGAAAAAGAAAGAACCAATTATAATTATTTTTTGGATATTCCAGAATTCGATAGAACAAAATTAAATGTCGGTTCAATAAAAGGCAGTCAATTATTGCAACCTCTGTTTGAATATTCGGGAGCATGCTCAGGATGCGGAGAAACTCCTTATGTTAAATTGGTTTCACAATTATTTGGTGATAGAACCGTTATAGCAAACGCGACCGGATGTTCTTCAATTTACGGCGGAAATCTTCCTACAACTCCATGGGCTGTAAATCGTGAAGGAAAAGGACCGGCTTGGTCAAATTCACTTTTTGAAGATAATGCCGAATTTGGATTTGGTATGCGTTTATCAATCGATAAGCAAAAAGAGTTTGCTGAAGAACTATTAAAAAGTATGGAATCGCAATTAGGTTCTGAATTTGTAAACTCAATTATAAACGCTGAACAAAAGTCCGAAGCTGACATATACGAACAGCGTGAAAGAGTAGCGGAGCTAAAAGAAAAACTTAAAAATATTAATTCCGATGCGGCTCAAAATTTATTAATGTTAGCAGATTACCTGGTTAAAAAATCTGTATGGATTATGGGCGGCGACGGCTGGGCATATGATATTGGCTACGGCGGTTTAGATCATGTAATTGCTCAGGGAAAGAACGTTAATATTTTAGTTTTGGATACAGAAGTTTATTCAAACACCGGTGGACAAATGTCTAAAGCTACCGGTTTAGGAGCCGTTGCAAAATTTGCCGCAGCCGGAAGACCGAATCCTAAAAAAGATCTGGGAATGATGGCTATGGGATATGGAAATGTTTACGTTGCTCAAATTGCAATGGGTGCAAACGACGCACAAACATTAAAAGCTATTCTTGAAGCAGAAGCTTATGAAGGTCCATCTATTATAATTGCTTACAGTCACTGTATTGCGCATGGATACGATCTTGCAAAAGGAATGGAACATCAGCAGTTGGCGGTAGACAGCGGACACTGGCCATTATACAGATATAATCCTGAAAATACTAAAGAAGGAAAAAATCCGCTTAAACTTGATTCAAAAGCTCCAAAAATTAAGTTGGCAGATTTTATTTATACTGAAACAAGATATAAAATGCTGCAGAAAATTGATCCGGAAAGATCAAAGTATTTACTTGGTCTTGCTCAAGCAGAAGTCGATCAGAAATGGAAACATTATGAACAGCTTGCTGCAATGGATTATTCAAACTTGAATAAATAGTTTTAACGGCTGCCATCATGTGGCAGCTTAAATTAAAGTTTTAATAAATATTGGAGAAAAAATGGATCTAACAACAAAATACATGGGTTTAAAATTAAAAAATCCAATTGTTCCTTCTGCATCGCCGTTATCTCAAACAGTTGATTCGGTTAAAGCAATGGAAGACGCCGGAGCAGCTGCAGTTGTAGTTTATTCTTTGTTTGAAGAACAAATTAATCATGAATCTGGCGAATTGGATCATTATTTAAATTATGGAACTGAAAGTTTTGCCGAAGCTACTTCTTATTATCCTGAACAAGAAGATTTTAAAATGGGACCTTATGAATATCTTGATCATATCGCAAATTTAAAGAAAGCAACCGATATTCCTATTATTGGAAGTTTGAATGGAGTAAGCAGCGGCGGCTGGGTTAAATATGCTAAAAATATTGAACAAGCAGGTGCCGACGCAATTGAATTGAATGTTTATTATATTCCGACTAACGTTAATCTGACCGGATCAGAAATTGAGAATATGTACGCTGATACTTTAAAATCTGTAAAGGAACAAATTAAAATTCCGGTCGCGATTAAATTAAGTCCCTTCTTTACCTCAATGTCGAATATGGCAAGAAGATTGGACAACGCCGGAGCTGACGCTCTTGTAATGTTCAACAGATTTTATCAGCCTGATTTTGATTTGGAAAAATTAGAAGTTGTTCCAAACTTGGTTTTAAGTACAAATTGGGAAATGAGACTTCCGCTAAGATGGATTGCAATATTATACAGCAATATTAAAGCAAATATGGCAGCAACAAGCGGTATTCATACTTATAAGGATGTCTTAAAAGTTATGATGGCAGGCGGCGATGTTGCTATGATGTGTTCTGAATTATTGATGAACGGTGTTGGCAGAATTTCCGAAATGTTGGCTCAGATCAAAGTTTGGATGGAAGAAAACGAATATGAATCTATCGAAATGATGAAAGGAAGCATGAGTCAGAAGGCAGTAAATGAGCCTGCGGCATTTGAAAGAGCTAACTATATGAAAGCACTACAATCTTATAGGACAAACCTCGTTTGATTTTTGAACGAAATCTTTTAAAAAAGCCATCCTTTGTGATGGCTTTTTTATTTTAAATTATGTTTTTGTGATTTTACTTAATTATATTTGCTCAAATATGAAAAACTAAAATCATTAAATCATTTGGGCAACGCTATGAAAAAAATTGGAATTCTATTTGTTCAAGAAAATACTTTTCCTCAAGCATTTGTAGATAGAGTAAATTCAAAAAAAGTGAAAGGAATAACGGCTGAATTAGCAAAAATTAATGTTGTTGAGCAAGGCAAAGCTACTCAATATGATGTGTTAATTGATAGAATTTCGCAGGACATTCCGTTTTACAGAGCATACTTGAAGAATGCTGCCTTATGCGGAACGGCTGTAATAAATAATCCGTTTTGGTGGAGTGCGGACGATAAATTTTTTAATAACGCAGTTGCAACCAAAATTGGCGTTAATGTACCCAAAACTGTAATTTTACCATCAAATCAACATCCGCCTGATACTAACGCAAATTCAATGAGAAATTTGGCTTATCCGTTAGACTGGAATTATATTTTCGATTACGTAGGTTTTCCGGCTTTCTTCAAGCCGTTTGCCGGTGGAGGATGGAAAAACGTGTACAATCCAAAAGATATTAATGAATTTTTTAGGGATTACCATGATACAGGAACTTTAGTAATGCTGCTTCAAGAAGCCATTGATTTCACAGAGTATTTCAGATGTTATTGCTTGGATAGAAGAGACGTTAGAATTATGCAGTACGATCCGAAACAACCGCATCATTTAAGATATGTTAAAGACCCCAAACCTGTTGAAGAAAAACTATTAAAAACAATTGAAGAAGATGTGTTAAAAATAAATAATGCTCTCGGCTATGACTTTAATACCGTTGAATTTGCGGTAAGAGACGGAATTCCTTATGCAATAGATTTTGGAAATCCGGCGCCTGACGCTGATATAAATTCAGTTGGTGAAGAAAACTTTGAATGGGTTGTTGAAGCAGCCGCAAATATGGCAATAAGGAAAGCAAAAAATCATATAAAAGGTAAAAATAATTTAACTTGGGGAGATTTTGTAACTTCTTTTACCGCAAATGAAAAACTAAACACTAATAAAAAGAAAAATAATTGAGGCACATATGTTGTCTGATAAAACTTTTACGTTAGGAATTGAAGAAGAATTTCAGATAGTTGACCCTGAAACCAGAGAATTACGTTCCAGGATTGAGCAGATTTTAAGAGGCGGAACAATGCATCTTAGAGAAAAAATCAAAGCTGAACTTCATCAATCTGTTGTTGAAACAGGTTCTAAGATTTGTACAAATGTAAAAGAAGCACGACTTGAAGTTGTGCATTTACGATCTCAGCTCGCCGAACTTGCCGAAAAAGAAGGACTAAAAATTGCGGCTTCTGGAACTCATCCTTTTTCCAAGTGGGAAGATCAAGAAATTACCGACCAGCCGAGATATGCGGGCGTTGTTCAAGATATGCAGCAAGTTGCGAGAGCAAACTTAATATTTGGGCTTCACGTTCATATTGGAATTGATGATAAGGAATTGGCAATTCATATAATGAACGCGGCTCGTTATTTTCTTCCGCACATTTTTGCTTTATCAACAAATTCACCTTTCTGGAAGGGAAGAAATACTGGGTTAAAATCATACCGAGCAAAAATATTTGATAGATTTCCGCGTACAGGTATTCCGGATTATTTCGCAAGTCACGGCGAATTTCAATCATTTGTTAATATGCTTATTAAAACAAATTGTATTGAAGACGCAAGTAAAATTTGGTGGGATATTCGTCCTCATCCCAAATACCCGACTTTGGAATTTAGAGTGTGCGATTTACCAATGACTGTTGATGAAACTGTTGCATTGGCAGCACTTTGTCAAGCTGTTGTTGCAAAATTATATAAACTTATAAAGCAGAATTTAGGATTTAGACTTTATAGAAGATTGTACATTAATGAAAATAAATGGCGAGCAAGCCGCTACGGAATTAGCGGAAAGCTTATCGATTTCGGCAAGCAGGTAGAAGTTGAAACACCATTGTTAATTGAAGAACTTTTAGAATTTATTGACGATGTTGTAGATGTTTTAGAAAGTAGAGAGGAAGTAAATTATGTAAGAGAAATTATAAAAAACGGAACGGGTGCCGATAAACAGATTTCCGTTTTCGAAAAAACTCAAAACTTAAATTCCGTCGTTGATTATATCATTTCTGAAACTTATAAGGGACTTAGCTATTAAAAGATGATTGCCGAAATTAGAGATAAATATAATTCACTCTTTGATGAAAATAATTATTCCGAGTTCATCAAAAATATAAATCTTGAAACTAACAATAGATTAGATTTTAGAATTTCTGAAACGCCTTTGTTTTTAAATGAAAGTTTATGCAATAAATTGATACAAGCGGGAGATGAAATTTTAAGCCAAATAAAAACAAATGAATTTTTAACAAAATCAAAAAATGCCGTTCCCGAAAAATATTTTGTCCCAAATGAAGATTTACATCCGGTTTTTCTACAGCTTGATTTTGGTATTATAAAAGATAGTAATGGCGAATTTATTCCTCAGCTTATTGAGCTGCAGGGTTTTCCGTCATTGTATGCGTATCAAATATTCCTTGATCAAAAAGTTAGAGAGCATTTTTTTATACCTGATAATTTCACGACATACTTTAATTCTTTCGACTTTAATTCATACCTTGAAATGTTCAAAAAAACTTTAGTTGGTAATTCGGATCCAGAAAACGTAATTTTATTGGAAATAGAACCTGACAAGCAAAAAACGCGCATAGATTTTTATTTAACTGAAAAGTATACAAACGTACAATCTGTTTGCATTACAGAAATTATTAAAAAGGGGAACAAGCTTTATTATAAAAAAAACGGAAACGAGATTCCGATAGAAAGAATTTATAACCGCGTAATTTTTGACGAATTAGAAAAAAAGAATTTAGTCTTTAATTTTGATTTTAGAGATGATTTAAATATAAAATGGGTTGGACACCCGAATTGGTTTTATAGAATCAGTAAATTTAGTTTACCGGAAATAAACAGCAAATATTCACCGCAAAGTTTTTATCTGAATGAGCTTGATTATTTTCCACTAGATTTGGAAAATTATGTATTAAAACCATTGTTCTCATTTGCGGGATCCGGTGTTATTATTGATATTTCAAAAGAAATTTTGGATTCTATAAAAGATAGACATAATTATATAATCCAGAAAAAAGTTGATTATTTTCCGCTTATTAAAACACCGCAGGGAAATGCAAAAGCAGAAATAAGGATGATGTATGTCTGGAATGATAAACCGATTCTCGTTAATAACCTTTTACGAACAAGCAAAGGTAAAATGATGGGTGTGGATTTTAATAAAAACCAAACTTGGATTGGCTCAAATACTGTTTATCATTCACTTTAAATCTTTATTATAATTTGAATATCTAGAAACTATTCTGCCAATTTGCCTGGTATTCCATTTGGGAATAATCTTTTTATTTCAGCGTCTATTTGAGAAATTCGATTTTCCGGATTAGGATGAGTGTTGAAAAATTCAGATTGACTTCCTCCACCTGAAGCTTCTTCAAGTATTTTCATAACTCCAATAAGTGCATTGGGGTTATAACCGGATTGCGACATAAAATTGACTCCAATTTTGTCGGATTCAAGTTCATCATCTCGTCCGTATTTCATATTCACAAGTTGACCAATATACGCCGCAGCTTGAGCAGAATTGCTTGAAGGATCACTTGCTAATAAAACTCCGTTCAGAATTCCTTCAGTTAAATTTGATTTAGCCATTTGCTGTGCTGAATGTCTTGCAACAACGTGACCAATTTCATGACCTAAAACTCCGGCTAACTGCGCCTCAGTTTTTAATCTTCCGAAAAGCGCGGCAGTTATAAAAATTTGACCGCCAGGTAATGCGAAAGCGTTAACGGTTTGTCTGTCATTCAGTAAGTGAAAATCAAATTGATATTCCGTTTCGGAAGCTTTAGTACTTCTTACTAATTTATTGCCAATTTGATCAACTAAATCTTGGTATTGCTGATTTGGATAAAGTCCGCCGTATTGCTCAATCATTTGAGGTGCCGCTTGCAATCCTAACGCAATTTCTTGCCTAGGAGTCATTCCAATGTATTGATCTTCACCTGTTACCGGATTGTACTCTTTAGAACTTAAGAAAGAAATGAGTGAAAACCCAATAACTACTAAGGCGATTAAAAGTCTTGATTTTCCAAAACTTCTTGTACTTCCAGTACCTCCAATCATTTTAATCTCCGATAACTATTTCTATTGGTTCGAATTCTTCTACTTCTAAAAGTTCATAAACTCCGCCGGCAATTGCGCCGAATAAAACATGAGTAAGCACAAAAGGCCAGCTGCGCATCACGAAAAACCATGGAAAAAAATAACTTAGTGAATAAAAATTAATTAAATAAATTGCCAAACCGAATAACGCTCCGCCTATAATTCCAGTAATTAAACCGTATTTATGTAAAACAAATGCTATTAAAATTGTATATAGTTCGGATAAGACTAAGTTTGTAATTATACACATTATCAACGCGGGTAAATTATATGTAGCCGGTGGCGCTAAAATAATTTGCCCGAAAAATATTGAGGAAAATAATCTTATAATCACCCACATATTTCCACCGAGTAAAATCGGTACAAGAAAAATATTAAGAAATAAAAATACAAAACCCGCAATTAATCCGGACCAAAGTGCCGCTCTCCAATCCATAATTTGTTTCATTTTTTTATTCATATTTATCTCATAAATTTTGTTCAAAATTAAAAACAAAAACACAGAATTCCAAAGTTGATGATCGGTTAATTTATTAATTTTTCTCAATTTATTTTAGTTAAGCAATCTTTATTTTAATTTTTACGATTGAAAGATTTTATTTTTTTATTCAAAAATTTAAATACGGTTAAAATTTATTAAATTTCCATACTTAATTTTTTATTTTTATTAAAAATAGTTTACAAGGAAGGTTATGAAAAAAACAGAAAATGAAAAACCAAATACTCTTGGCGGATTGAAACAAATTCGTGAGATCATTTTTGGCGAGTATTTGGATAATTTGCAAAATCAAATAAATCAGCTTAGAGATGAAAATAAAAATCTTAAACAGCAAGTGAGCCTACACGATAAAAATTTAGAAAAAGCTTCCTCTCAGATAAGTGATTTATTTTCGAAAAGTAAAAATTCTGATACCAATATTCAAAAGTCAAGTGAAGAACTTGATAAAATTAAAACGGAATTAGAAAGCAAAATTAAGGAATTGAAATTGACTAAGATAGATAAAAACCAAATAGGTCAAGTATTTATTGAATGGGGTATGAAAGTAAAACAAGAAGAAGGTCAGTAGGTATTTAAAATATGGTTTTAGACGAAGAAAAATCATTTGAAGTTTTAAGGGAAATTTTTCTTTCCGAAAACAATCAAAAACTTGAAGATCTTGAAAAGGAATTTAAAGATTTTAGGTTTTTGATCAATGATACCGAATATCAAATTTCAACTTTGTACCCAATTATTGATAAGATTATTGATAGAAAGATCATTCATTCAAAATCTGAGCTGACTCAATCAATTTCACCAATATTGGGTCCAGCAATAAAGAATCAAATTGCCGAATCAAAAGATGAAATTATTGACGCTTTATTTCCCATAATTGGAGAAATTATAAAAAAAGCTGTTGCAGAAAAGGTTAAAGAAGTATACCAGTCTTTAAATGCAAAAATTGAAGCAACTCTTCAAAAGGGAATATTTTCGAAATTAATTAAATCTAAAATTTCCGGAGTTTCTGCGAATGATTTGATTTTGCAAGAAGCTTTTCCGTTTGCATTAAAGGAAATATTTTTAATTCACGAAAAAAGCGGAATTTTGATTTCTCACATTTCTGCTTCTGAATCAAACAAATCTCTCGATGCGGATTTGATCAGCGGTATGTTGACAGCTATTAAAAATTTTGTGTCGGAATCATTTGTTAATGAAAGCGGGAATCAAAATTTATACGAAATCCAATATGGAGAGTCCAAAATTATTTTGGAAAGAGGAAGATATTCTTACTTAGCGGCTGTAATTTTAGGACAGGAACCGGTTAATTTTAGAGAAAATTTAACCGATGTAAATAATGATATTCACAAAAACTTTTATAAAAAATTGAGAGACTTTGATGGTGAAATAAATAAATTGGAAAATATTGACTCACCAATAAAAGATCTTTTTGCTACTGCAAATAAAAACGAAATTGTGAAAAGTGAAACTAAAAACCCGCCTTTATTGTTATACGCATTCGGATTGCTGCTTGCGATAGTTTTGATAATAATTGGGGTTTTCACCATTCCGAATTATATTAGCGAAAAAATGATTTCAAATAAAGTTGAAGAAAAACTGGAAATATTTAATAGCGCGGATATTAAAAATCTAACATGGAAAGTAGAAGATAATGCAATATTATTGGATGGAACAGTTGCATCAATTTTGATAAAAAATAAAATTGACAGTGTAATTTCTACTATTCCGGAGATAAAAAAAGTAGATAGTAAATTGGGAATAATTCTTCCTATTATTGAAGAAAATGAAATTGCGAAAAATATCCGTAATCTATTGACGGAGCTTTCATCAAATTCTAATAGGGACATAAAGTTTTCCATCGATAAAGATAAAGTTACGATTTGGGGAAACGTTATTTCAAAAGATGAAAAGTTAATATTAGGAAACAAAATTTCAGAAATAGCCGGTGTGAGGATTTTAATAAATAATTTAGATGTTATATTACTAAGTGATTCAGAATCATTAAAATTATTAAACAATTTAAAATTAAATTATGAATTTAACGAAACACCAATTAACAATGAACATTTAAAAGAGTTATATCCTATTTTACCATTTCTTGTAAGAAATAATAATTTGAATTTTAATGTCATTGGAATATCCGATAACTCGGGTGATAAAATTATTAATGATATCAAAACAAAAGAACGAATTGAAAATCTTTTAAATTTTTTGTCATCTGTTGGTATAAATAAAAAAAGAATAAGTATTACATTTGCGGAGAACAATAACAGCGGCAGAAGAATTGAATTTAAGGTGAACGCACAGAGGGAATTTTGACGGTACAAGTAAATATAAAAAAGAAGATTTGCCTTCTTGGTTCTTATGGTGTTGGAAAAACCTCTCTTGTTCAAAGATTTGTGTATAATAAATTTGATGAAAAATATCTTTCTACTATCGGCGTAAACATAAGTAGAAAAACAATTCAATTAAATGAAAGTGAAATCAGTGATTTTGTTAAAAATATTGATTTATTTATTTGGGATATTGCCAACATTGAAAAATTTGATTCTGTGGCAAAAAGTTATTTAAATGGCGCTCATGGCGCTATAATAGTTTCCGATATAAGCAGACCCAATACAATAAACCAATGCATTGAACAAGCAAATAATTTTTTGGAACTTAATCCAAAAGCAAAAATTGTATTTATTGGAAACAAACTTGATTTGGCGGAAAACGTTATTTTTGATAAGGAAAAATATCATTTAAACTTCAAATCCTTTAAGACAAACGTTGAATTTGTAAGCGCAAAAACCGGAAAAAATGTTGAAGAAATATTCAATATACTTGGGGAAAAATTAGCTGAGGAATAAGTTTGAAACAAATTTTAGAACAGTTAATTCAAGAAAAAAATATTGCTTATGCAATTTATGACGATAAATTAAATTTGTATGAAATAAGTAGTAATCTTCAAAAGATGCTAAATTTAAATGAAGTTAAATTTGAAGATTCACTTTTTGATACTTTTCCGGAATTCTTCGGGTCTGAGAAAGAAATTTATAATGTCCAATCTGGTAAAAGCCAAAAATTACTTTTAGAAAAAATAAATAGAAAATCACGAAACAACGGAATAAATTATTTTGATTTTGCGATTTTAAAGCTAAAGGGAAAAAATAATTTTCTGCTTTTGATAGTTAATGATTCAACAAAGGAATCAACTCTCCTGCAAAAAATAAATCAACAGCAAAACGAAATTAAAATTCTAAAAGAATCTTTTAACAATTTAAAGAAAGATTCTATTGAAAATATATTGGGAAATTCCAAACAAATTAATTCCGTGAAAAATTTCATCAGAAAAGTCGCTTCGGTAAGAGAAACATCAATACTTTTAACGGGTGAAAGCGGAACGGGAAAAACTTTAATTGCTAGAGCAATCCATAATCTCACTCTAAATGATGAAGCGCCCTTTGTTGAAATAAACTGTGCCACAATTCCGGACGCACTATTGGAATCGGAAATTTTCGGTCATGTTAAAGGAGCGTTTACAAATGCATTGGAAAACAAAAAGGGATTATTAGAAGAAGCAAATGGAGGAACTCTGTTTTTAGATGAAATAGGGGAATTGCCTATTTCACTTCAGCCAAAATTGCTTACTTTTTTAGAAACAAAAAAGTACAGAGCTGTTGGGTCAACCAAAGAAAACCAAGTAAATGTAAGAATTATAACCGCTACCAACAGAGATCTTAAAAAAGCCGTAAATGACAAAGAATTTAGGGAAGATCTGTTTTATAGAATAAATGTTGTAAATTTGGAAATTCCGCCGCTTAGGGAAAGAGAAAATGATATTTTAATACTTGCGGATCACTTTATAAAAAACTTCTCAAATGAATTCTGTAAAAACAATTTGTATTTATCAAAAGATGCAGAGGACAAATTATTGCAACACAGTTGGCCGGGAAATATAAGAGAATTAAAAAATGTAATTGAAAGAACTTTGATATTTTGTGAAAAATCCGAAATAGAATACGACGATATTGTACTTTTCGAAAATACAAAAATTAAAAAAGTTAACAATGAATGTAATATTCCCGATTACGGAATTTCTTTAGAGGAAATAGAAAAAAAATATTTGGAAAACGCATTAACTTTGGCAAATGGAAACCAATCAAAAGCCGCAAAATTACTAAACATAACTTTAGATACATTTCGATATAGAATTAAGAAATTCAATATTTCTTAATTACAAATCTTATAATTATTTCATTCAGTGAATTGACCAATATTTGGTTCAGTGATTTGGTCATTTCACCAAACTTCAATTCCTTTTATAGAAAAATGTCAAAAATAAAGCAAAATTCGAACATAATATTCGAAAAAATTTTGGCATTCTAATTGAATCTAATAATATGATTTATTGAAAAATGTGACTGTAACCTCTTGGAGAACTCCCCCTTTTCTTCAACTGTAAAAGTCACTATATAGGGAATTAGGAAACTAGTTCCCTATAACTTTAGGAGAAAGTAGTGGAAAATTTATTGAATTCAATCAAATATTTAACGTTAATAGGAGTATTGTATTTTATAAGCAGTTCGATGCAGTATTTTTTTCAGCAATAATTTTAACTTCAAAGCTCGTATAAAAGAGTAAGGATACATAATGAATTCTAATAATGAAATTATTGAAGAATTAAAACATTTTGATCAAGCAACTGCAAAGGTTCTATCAATAATCTCGCACGAAATAAGAGGTTCATTTAATATTATAAATGGAATTAGCAATCTTATATTAAGGGATAATATAATTAAGGATCCCGATGTAAGAGAATTAATTCATTTAATTCAATCTACATCGAGCAAAAGCTTTGATCTTTTGGATAACTTGTTGCACCTTTCCAATCTAGAAACCATAAATTTTAAATCCGAGAAACGAAATGTAAATATTAAAAATATCATCACGGATGTTATAGAGTTCTATAAATTTCAAATAAATCAAAAGAAGCTTTCAATTATTTTAGATTTGGATAACAACACCGAAGTTAGCCTAAATGAAAATATGATGATATTTATATTTAGAAATTTGCTTTCAAATGCCATTAAATTTTCGAATGTTAAGGGTGTTATTGAAATTTCATATAAGTGGAATAACGATGATATAGAAATAATATTTACAGATTTCGGCGTAGGAATGAACAAGAAAAAAATTAATGAATTAAAAGAAAATATTCACAATGTAAGTTTCAGCGGAACAATAGGTGAAAAAGGTACCGGTATTGGATTAAACTTATGCCAGTATTTTATTAAACAGTACAATGGTAGTTTGGAAATACAAAGCAGCTTAGGAAAGGGAAGTATAATAAAAGTAATACTTCCGGTGAATTTTTAGATAAATTTTGTACCGAAGGCCGGACTCGAACCGGCACCTAGTTGCCTAGACTAGATTTTGAGTCTAGCGCGTCTACCAATTTCGCCACTTCGGCTAAAAATGAGATGTAAATTTAATAAAGTTGAACACTTCTTACAACTATAATTAAATATTTTATTTTCTATAAAATAAATTTAATATCCGCACTTTTTACAAGACCAAGTTATTATCAATAGTCAACCACTTCAATTTTATTATTTGAATAAATTCGACTAAAAAGAACTTGAATAATTTATAAAATTATTATTATTTTTAATTAGATATAAAGCTCCACTTACTTCAATAACAAATTGAGGAAATTTAAATGTACGCAAGAATGACTACTTTTTACCTAAATGTAAAATCTTTGGATAAAGCCTCAAAAGTTTATCAAGAGAGCATAATTCCTGCGGCAAAGAACCAGCCGGGTTTTGTTAAAGCTTTTTTCTTAACCAACAGTAATGCCGGAAAATTTATCGCTATTACTATTTGGGATAACATTGAACATGCTTTAGCTAATCAGAAATCAGGCTATTATCAAACTCAAATAGATAAGTTTAATGATTTTATGATTGGTGATCCTGAAATTGAAGGATTTTCAGTCGGAGCAATGTCTTTATAATTAAAAATAGAAGATTTATAAATGGTTGTAATAAAATAAGATAAAAAGGCTACTATGTTATAGTAATATAATATAGTAGCTTTAATTTTATTTAGAAATTAACTTAGACCAACTATCTTTTAATGTAACTGTTCTATTAAAAACCAAATTATCATTTTTAGAATCTTTATCTAAACAAAAATATCCGTTTCTTTCAAACTGAAAATTCTCGCCGAGTTTTGTATTTCTTAAACTTGGTTCAAGTTTACAATTTTTTAGGATTGTTAAAGAATTAGGATTTAGAAATTCTATAAAGTCTTTTTCTTTATCTTCTTCTGGGAATTCAACACTAAAAAGTCTGTCATAAAGTCTAACTTCTGCTTCGATTGCTTGTTTTGCTGAAACCCAGTGAATTGTACCTTTTACTTTTTTGTCGCTTTTACCGGCGCCGCTTTTTGTCTCCGGATCAAAAGTGCAGTGGAGTTCAGTAATATTTCCGTTTTCATCTTTTATAACATTCTCGCATTTTATTATATAAGCATAACGCAATCTTACTTCTTGTCCAGGTGAGAGTCGATGAAATTTTTTGTGCGGAATTTCTTGAAAATCGTCTTGCTCAATATAAATTTCTCTCGTAAACGGAACATTTCTTGTCCCCATTTTTTCATCTTGAGGATTATTTATCGCTTCCAGTTCTTCGGTAACATTTTCTTCATAATTTACTAAAACAACTTTAAGAGGATTGAGAACCGCCATTACTCTTGGCGCTATTTCATTTAAATCCTCGCGAATGCTGTATTCTAAAAGGGAAATATCAATTACTCCGTCTCTTTTTGCAACTCCAACTCTTTCTGCAAAATTTCTAATTGATTTGGGTGTATAGCCTCTTCTTCTAAATCCGGAAATAGTAGGCATTCTCGGGTCATCCCATCCTTTTACAAGTTTTTCTTGTACTAATCTTAGTAGTTTTCTTTTGCTCATTACTGTATAGTTTAAATTCAACCTGGCAAATTCAATCTGTTGTGGATGATGAATTTCTAATTTTTCGATAAACCAATCATAAAGCGGACGATGATTTTCAAATTCCAAAGTACAAATGGAATGAGTAATTCCTTCAATTGAATCCGACTGTCCATGTGCCCAATCATACATTGGATAAATGCACCATTTATTTTCCGTGCGGTGATGATATGCATGACGAATTCTATACATAATTGGATCGCGCATATTCATATTAGGAGAACTCATATCAATTTTTGCGCGTAAAACATGTTCGCCGTCGTTAAATTCACCGTCTCTCATTCTTTTGAATAAATCCAAGTTTTCTTCTACAGAGCGGTCTCTATATTTGCTTAATTTTCCCGGTTCGGTAGGATTTCCGCGCTCTTCCTTAATTTCTTCCAATGATGATGAATCAACATAAGCTAAGCTGTTTTTAATTAATCTAACCGCATAATCATAAAGCACTTCAAAATAATCTGAAGCATAGAGTTCATTTCCTTCCCACTGGAACCCAAGCCATTTTATATCTTCTTTAATAGATTCAACATATTCAACATCTTCTTTTGTTGGATTTGTATCATCAAATCTTAGGTTGGTCTTACCATGATATTCTTTACCCAAACCAAAATTTAAACAAATTGATTTTGCATGACCAATGTGCAAATATCCATTTGGTTCGGGAGGAAACCTTGTATAAACCTTTCCGCCGTTTTTATTTTCTTTAATATCATTATCAATAATTTCTTGAATAAAATTTCTTGGTATTTTTTTCTCTTCATCCATAAATAATATAATTTAAATTGTTACAAAAATTTTGGAATTTCTACAATTCCATTTACAATTCTTTTTAAAACTTCATCCTTTCCTAAAATATACAGCAGATCAAAAACTCCCGGACCAATGCCCACTCCGGAAACTGCCAATCTTAACGGATGAATAATTTTTCCGGCGCCAACATTATTTTGTTCCGCGACTTTGTGAAGAATTTCTTCATAATCTTGTTTTTGAGGACTTTCGACTTTTGATAATCCAAAAGAAAATTCATTAAGTAATTTTTCAGAATCTTCTTTCCATCTTTTTTTTATGATAGCTTCATCGTAATCAATTGGCGGTTCATAAAAATAAGTGCAGCTGTTTATAAAATCCTTAACAAATTCCACTCTTTCTTTCATCGCCTCAATAATAGAAATCAATTTTTCATCTGCGATGTTGATATTTGCATATTTGGATTTTTGTAATTCGATTTTAAATAATTGCAATAACTCATCATTGCTTTTATTTCTTAAATGAAGTCCGTTAAGCCAGTTTAATTTTTCTACGTTAAAAACCGCACCGGCTTTATTTACTCTTTCCAAAGAAAACTTTTTGATCATTTCATCGATTAAATAAAATTCTTTATCATCGCCGAAATTCCATCCTAATAATGCGACAAAATTTACCAACGCTTCTTTTAAATAACCTTTATCTCTGTAATCCTCTACAGCAACATCACCCTGACGTTTGCTTAATTTACTTTTATCAGGATTTAATAAAAGAGGGAGATGAGCAAACTGAGGAATATCCCAGCCGAAATGCTGATAAAGCAAAACGTGTTTCGGAGTTGAAGAAAGCCATTCTTCACCGCGTATAACGTGTGAAATTTCCATTAAATGATCATCAACGACATTAGCCAAATGATACGTTGGAAAACCATCACTTTTAATTAATATTTGATCGTCAATTGTATCTGAATTGAATTCGACAATTCCTCTTACAATATCTGTAAATTTAATTGATTGATTAGGTTCGACATTTAAGCGAATTACTTTTGGAATTCCGCTTTCCAATTTTTCTTTAATTTCATTTGCGGAAAGATGAAGACAATGCTTATCGTATTTTGCTTGCGGCAATTTCAATTTTTGCTGTTCTTCCTTTAATGCCGTTAATCTTTCCGGTGTACAAAAACAATAATACGCTTTATTTTCTTCAAGCAGCTTTTTAACTCGTGATGAATATATTTCTAATCTCTGAGATTGAAAATATGGTCCAAAATTTCCATTTACATCGGGACCTTCATCATAATTCAATCCAACCCAATTAAGAGAATCTATTAATTTTTCGACCGCGCCTTCAACATAGCGCGATTGATCCGTGTCCTCAATTCTTAAAATGAATTTACCATTATTCTTTTTTGCGAAAAGATAATTATATAACGCGGTTCTTAATCCGCCAACGTGTAAATAGCCGGTTGGACTCGGCGCAAATCTTACTCTAATTTCTTTGGTCATTTACCTAGTAATTTAAATATTGATTAGAAATATAAGAATTTTTTACGGATTTCTTTGAATGGAAAATATTGAATAATTACTAGTCTATAGATTAATCAGTCACTTTAAAGCAATAGAATTTATGGAAAAACTGAAAATTAATTTAAAAATCATTGACAAATAATTTTAAACTTTGAGTCCGCAAATAAATTATCAATTAAATCTAAAATCTAATTCTCAATTTTTACTTGGGTATAATATTTTACCTTTTCAATAAACTCTTTGCTGTCTATTGGCTTTGGAATATAATCGGTTGCGCCGGCTTCCAGACATTTTTCTCGGTCGCCTTTCATTGCAAATGCAGTAAGCGCTATAATTGGTGTATCCTGATATCCATCAAGTTCCCTAATTTTTTGAGTTGCCTCAAATCCGTTCATTACAGGCATCTGCATATCCATCAAAATTAAATCCACATTTTCGTTTTTACAGATTGATAACGCGTCTTCGCCGTTTTCAACAACTACCACATTTTCGAAGCCGCTTTTCTTTAATAATCGGGTTACAATAATTTGGGAGTGTTTATAATCTTCCGCCATCAAAATTTTCGGTGAATCATGAACTTCTTTAATTTTCTCAATAGAGACCGGCTCTTCGTAATTATTAATCATTGACAAAATTGTTTTTTCCAGTTCATTAAACGATGTACTTTTTTTATCGAGAAGATCAACGAACAAACCGTCTATTTTTTGCAGATCCTGTTGATAATCTTCTTTCCCAGTATAAATTATTATAGGCAGTTTTGAAAAGTTATCAAGCGATTTAATTTGCTTTATGAGTTCAAAGCCGTTTAATTTAGGCATATCAAGATCAACAATCGCAAGGTCAAGTTCTTTATCGGAAATTAACTCAATAACGCTTTCGGGTCTATTTTCAGCAATTACATTGAATCCAGCCGTTTGAACAGCCTGCTGAACCAATTTTAAAGTAGGGAGATCATCATCAACGCACAGAACGGTTGAATTTCTTCTTAGTTTATAACTGGTCAAAATTTCAACTAAATTATTGTAATTTATTGGTTTTACCAAATACTCAACAGAGCCCATTAAGTAAATCTTTTCTTTTTCCGCTTCAAGTGAAAATACAATAACCGGAGTATTTCTGGTAAATTTATTGTTTTTAATTTTTTGCAAAATTTCTAAACTGTTTTCATTTTCCTGTTCGATATTCAAAATAACCGCGACATACTTATTTTGCTGAAGCAGTTTTAAAGCAAAATCGCCGGAATTAACAATTTCAGTCTGATAATTCCACTTTGATAAATAGTTATTTAATAACGCCGAAGAAGCTTGATCACTTTCTATTACAAGAATTTTATCTTTGTTTGAACTTATGTTGTTCATTAAAACTTCGTGTATTGATTTGTGCATTTCAGTTTGGATTGGAATTGAAATATTAACAATAAGATTGTTTTCTTCAATATCTAATTTTAATTGTCCTTCAATCAATTCAATAATTTTTAAGAGTAAATTGACCGCTAAACCGTTTGTTTTATTTAATATTTCACGTTTTCCAAACGGAGAAAATATCTGATCCAAATCATTTTTATTTAGTTTAGAGTTTTTACCAACTATGCTAAAAAATAAATTATTTTCCGATACAATTTTTGAACTTATAATTGCCTCATTCGAATGAGAAAAGTCTGATACAAAATTTAAAGTTATATTTAAAATTGATTTAAGAATATTTTCGTCAAAACTTATATCTCCCGATTTTATTTGATCAAGAGAAATTTTAGAATTCGGATTATCGGATTTTCGCGCTTGTACAAAATCAATTAATAAATTTTCCATATTAAAAGTAGATTTTGTCTGCCTCATTCCTGTGTTATAAAGAGTTACCAAATTATTAAGATCATCTAATGAAGAAGAAATGAATTGGTGAGAATTTCTAATTTGATCTAAATATTTATTAATTCCGCTGTTTGGATTTTCTGCCTTTGCCAAAGTAAGTAATCCATTTATTGTAATAATTTCCTTTTGAAATCCTTTAATACTTTTTGAAATTATATTTTCAGAGGGAATGTTTAAATCTCTTTTTATTAAATTTGCATCATTCCACATAGCTAAACAATTTTGAGCAAATTTAACAATTATTGAAAATTTATTTTTAACTTCATCTGAGGGAAGAATTTTATGAGATAAAATTATTAAGCCGAAAAAGTTTTCATCATAATTAAATAAAATTGACTGAAGATTTTCGGTTTGAAAGGGAAGTTCAATATTGCAATCTTTATAAAAATCGCCAATTAAATTCTGCTCAGCTTTCATTTTTTCATATTCAGAAATTGAAATTATGTTTGGAATATTTAAATCGTCAGTTTTCTGAGATTTTCCAATAAGCACGAATGAATTATCTGAATTTTCCTTAAATAAATGTACGGATCGTAAACTCAATTCATCGTTTAAGAATATGCACAAATCATCCGGGAAAGTCCTGTTGCCCAATTTTGACAATTTGCGAAGAACGTTTAGATTTTCGAATAAATTTAATTTTATATCATAAACCATTTGTAATATCCAATCCATTTTATATTGCAAAGTTAAAGGTGAATTTAACGGTTTGCAATAATTAACTCATAATCGATAAAGAAAGTGATTTTTTGAATAAAAATATTTTCCGTCGGATGTTTCAGAATTGGAAAAAAATAATTCTATTATCTTTTTGAGAAACAAAAATTGAATTAGAAGCATTTCAAATAGCCGAAAAAATTTTAAAAAATAATAAATTGTTTTCTTTTTGCTTTATAAAACGATTTTATTTCACTTTTTTCATAAAAACATGAAATACAATTTATTTGGCATAAAAGATGAAAGATGTATTCGCCTTTTCGAATATAATATTAAAAATTCAAATGAATATTTTAATTAAAATAAATTGAGCAGAAGGTATGGGGGGAATTAGCTCCGCCGCGAAACGGAGCTAATTTCTGTTAAAGATTATCAATAAAATATTGTGAAATTTTAGTGTAGAGGTGTAAAGCATCTTTTCCTACAACACCGTGACCATGTCCCACATATGGAAAATAATCAAGAGGCACATTCAAGTTTGCGGCTTTCTTGGCAAATTCCAAAGTATTTTCCCAAACAACTGTAGGATCTGAAGTCCCATGAACCAATAATAATTTCCCATTTAAATTTTCAACATAATTTAGTAGACTTGCTTTTTCGTATCCTTCGGGATTTGATTCGGGTGTATCCATATATCTTTCACCGTACATAATTTCATAAAATTTCCAGTCAATAACCGCGCCTCCGCCTACACCTACTTTGAATGTATTATTTGTTCTCAACATCAAAGACGTTGTCATAAATCCGCCATAACTCCAACCGTAGACACCAATTCTTTCTTTATCAACATAGTTTAAGCTTTTAAGGTATTCAATTCCCAATAGCTGGTACTGAATTTCAATAGTTCCAAGATTTCTAAAAATTGCCTGTTCAAACTCTAGACCTCTGTTTGCCGAACCTTTATTATCTAAAGTAAAAATTATATAACCTTTTTCCGCCATATATTGAAACCAAAAATCATAACGACCAAAGTACCAAGAATTTGTTACCAATTGAGCATGCGGACCGCCATAAACATAAACAATTACGGGATATTTTTTAGATGGATCAAAATCTACAGGAAGTATCATTCTGCAATACAAGTCAGTTTTATTATTATCCTTTATTGTAAATATTTTAGGTTTGCTGAAATTATATTCTGCAATTGGATTTTCACTTTTGTTTATTACGGCAACCTTTTTTCCGTTTTCATCTATAATGTTTGTAACTGAAGGTATTTCTAAACTTGAATATGTATCTATAAATAAATTGTTAGATGAATTGTATTTCAATTTGTGATTGGCTTTTTCTTCGGTTATTTTTTTTATTTGACCGTTATTAATATTCAATTTATAAACATTATCCTCAATCGGTGAATCTTTGGTTGATGTAAAAAATATGGATTCATTTTTTTCATTATATCCTAAAATATCTTTAACTACCCAATTTCCTTTTGTCAACTGCCTTAGTAGTTTACCGTTTACATTATATAAATAAAGATGATTCCAGTTGTCTCTTTGAGAGAACCATATAAACCTTTCAGGATTATTTTGAAGAAAATAAAGTTCGTTTTGCGGTTCTACATATTCTTTGTCTGTTTCTTCAAATAAAATTTGAAGCTGTTTTCCGGTTTGAGCATCATATTTTACCAATTTTAATTGATTTTGATCTCTATTTAAATGGGCTGTAAAAATAAATTTTTCCGTTGGATCCCAAGTTACGCAAGTCAAATACTGATCGTCAGGTCCGCCAGTTTGAAGCCAGGTAATTTTACCGTTTGAAAAATTATAAACACCGATTTTCACAATTTCAGATTTTTGTCCTGCCATTGGATATTTAATATTCTTCAGTTTTGCCGGGGCATCGCCAATTTCAACTAGGGGATAATTTGTAACATTAGATTCATCTTTTTGGTAAAATGCCAAATAATTATTTTTAGGCGACCAAAAAATTCCATCTTCAATTCCGAATTCAGACCTGCTAACGGTTTGTCCGCTTACAATGTTTTTATTTTCTTCATTGGTAATTTGAACTATTTTATTTGAATCGATTGAAGCAAAAAGATTGTTTTCAACCGTAAAAGCGGCAAAAATATTATTGTTCGAAGTTTCAATATTTTCCGCGTTATCTAAAACTTTATTTAAAATCTTATATGTTTTGGTATTGTGATTTATGCAAACCAAATAATTATTGATCCAAAAAGTGAACTCATCTTTATTTAACCATTTTATATTCGGGAAGTTTTTGATTTGATAATTTAAGATAGAATTACTTAAAATATTTTTAATATCAGAGTTGCTTATTAAATTAGTTTTGATATTATTGTTAATTTTAAGTTCAATTAAAATAGAATCTCCATCAACATAACTTACATTTTCAGAATTTGGAATCCAGCTTAACTGCTTTAAAGTTTTTGGCGCGAGTTTATTTGTGGAATTAAATACAACCTCTTCGATTGTCAAATTTTTCTTCTGTGGAAAAATTACTGAAACCGATATTAATAGAGATAAAATTAAATTTTTTAGATTCATAGTAAACCTTTGATTTCAAGAAACAAATTTTTAAGTGAATAAAGTTACAAAATGAAAATTTCATTTTTTTATAAAATTGCAAGAAATGTTTACATGTAAATATTACACTTATAAGTAAAATTTAATTATGGTTTGAATTTCTAAATTGTTACAAAGTAGGAAAAATTTATAAAAGTGGGATTAAATCATGTCTCAAAAAAAATCACTATGTGATTGAAATCAAAATTCCCTAAAAAATATTTACTCCTTTCGTTAAAGAGACTTACAATTTTTATCAAAAACCCAATCAAAATTAAACCCATTAATAAAAATTGATTTTCGGAGCAGATGAAATTCAATATGGCATAAAATGTGTTTGTAATCACAAGTTTATGAGATTAATAAGGAAAAATATGACTGAAGTTCAAACACCCGCAAACAACAATGGAAAAGCAAATCTCCTTGATGATCAATATTTGAATGATAAAATTAATCAGATAAAGGAAAATCACTTAAAAAATATTTCACCCATAATCTTGATAAAACCCGCAATTTTTTCGTTTATTGTTTTGCTGGGTTCATTATTTATAGATATTTCTTCAGTTCCTCTACTTGGAAACGTAACTATTGATATTGCAAAATCACTATACCCAAATTGGCACCAGGCGGAAAACACAGTAGAGCCGATACAGTTTTGGTGGCTTCCGGTTATTAGTTATTTATTCTTTATTTCAATTGCTATTAAAGAATATATGGGATTATTCAGCCATGTCCGTTCTACAACCCCAAGAGAAAATATAGACAGAATTATTTCTTCATCAATAAGTTTAATTGACGGTTATGCAACAGCTCTTCCGCTAATTGGAGCCGCATTTTTACTGGTCAGCATAAAATTGGGTCCAGAAATATTTTTAGGATTATCAGTTCCTTTTGAAATCAAATCTTTAATCGTTTTGGCAATTGCAAAATTGTTTGAACCGGTGCTGGATTATATAGGAGTTAAATTCCAAAAGGTAATAAATGTTGCGTCGGATTATCAAGAACAGTTTTATCAAAAGCTGCAAGTTAAGCAGACTGAAAAACTTATAAAATTATTTTCTGATAATAATTCACCAAGACAAATGGACGGAAATTTATCTTTGGAAAATCTTTCAAATTTAAGGGAAGAATTGGAAAAAATTAAAACATTAAGTTTTGAATCATATCAAAATTTTAACGTATTAAGTAAAATTACCGCTCAGCTCAATTCAAGTTTAGAAAACAATGGAAAACATATATCAGCATTGAGTCAAATGAGTCAATCGATTGATGCTATGGCATCAAATTTAAATAGCGACAAAGTTTTACAGTCTTTGAATAGTCTTGAACTAATTGTAAATAAAAGGTAATCAATATGGTTAGAAGAAGCAGAGATGCAAAATTTGTCATCTATCAAGTTCTTTACATTTTTGTTATAACAGTTTTAGCGCTTAAAGGCGCTGAAATAAATTTAGGTGAAGTTGTTAAAAAGGAAAATGTAGTTTCAAAAAGTGTACGAGATTCGTTGATAAATGTTGTAGATTCATTGAGCAAGTTAGGGTTAAAATTTAATATTGAAATTGACGAAAACGTTATTTCCGAGAATAAAGATCTAAAGGAAAAATTATCACAATTAAATACGCAGGTTGCTTCTCTTTCCAAAAAAGTAAAAGAAACGCCTTTGCCGGAACCGGTTAAAGAAAAAGAAATTAAAAAAGAAGAAACAGTTCCCTCGCCATTTTCAAAGAGTTTAGAATTTCTGCAATATGCTACAAACATTGCGGAAAATAAAGGAGATTATATTGTTAGTATTGTAGATCCGAAAAACAATTCCGAATTGATTAAGGTAGAACCTAATTCTAAAAAAGAATTTGAACTAACAAATCAAAATGAAATACTAATTAAATACGCAAACCAAACCGACAGAGTAAAGGTAAAAAATAATTTACCTCCAGAAGTTGATATAAAAAAATCAACAACCAAAATGGATAAAGGCGATATTTTTGTTAAAGATTTGCAGAAAACCACGTGCTTTACCGTTGAAGTTAGGGATGAAAAAATTGAACAAATTAAAGTCACATATTCTGGACCTATTACAGTTTCAGGTCCGCAGCAGGACAAAAAGGGAAATTTGGTTTATAATATTTCTCTAAACCTTGCAAATACAGAAGAGAAATTTAATTCTTGGGCAGATAGAAATGAACAACTAATTGATTCTGAAGGACGTTATAAAGCGAACTTTTTCTTCACCGCATTCGATACAAAGTCAAAACAAAAGACTGAGGTTGGCGAAGCATTTTACTTTACTGAATTTTCCAAATAATAGAAATAAATAAAAATGAAAAAAATTACTCTAATATTACTTGTACTATTTACATTACTTAACAATAATTTAATTTTGGCTCAAGATGAAGAAGAGCAAATAATGTATTATCAAATGGAACCGCTTGATGATAGTCTATTTGTTAAAATACAGGAAAATCTTTTTATTGATCCGCCTGACCCGAAAGCTGAAATAATTGTTGATCTACGTGATTCAAAAAATAATACAATCGAAATTAAAAGCCGTATTTATCCTTTAGCCGCATTGAATGAAGAGTTAAGAGCAAGAGTAATTACTTATCCTTTTAAAATAAACTTACAGGATAATATAACTTATACTACGGTATTTACTGATGTTTTCGCTAAAATGAAATTTAATAAGATTTTTGATACGCCGACCAAATACCAAATCAGTGCTGACTTGGCTTATGTAAATCCATATTTACAATTATTCGGCGGTGAAAGATTTGGCATTGCAATTAAAAAGGATATCGGTATTTCCATGGGATTGGGAACTCCATATTCTGGACCAATGGAAACCGATTTGGTTGAAGCTAATTTTCATATTCTTGGATTTAGATTTGGAATGTTCGGTATAATTGACGCTTTCACTAAATTGAAAAACACAAACAACCATAATAATATTTACGGATCACAAGGATTTCAAGTAGGTTATGTAATTCCATTCGGCAACTTTTTTGAAGTGAGCTATAATAAAGTCAATACAGAATTAACCGAGCCTGAAGTACTTAACAGAATGCAGAACGCGGTTGAAAAATTTGACTATAAACCAATGATTTTAAAAGGTTCATATTTAAACTACGAATTGAGATATCCTGTTAGGTTTTTAGGTTCAACGAGAAGTAAATTTTATGCGGCTAAATTTTTTAATGAATGGCACTTTGGTTTTACAGGTAGGGAATTATCTTTGGCAGGCAGTACATTTGACTTAAGATTGGACGCGATGCCAAAAAGCGATGTAAGAAATCCCCAATATTTAATTGATATTTTGGTGCAGAGAATTATGGAATCTTGGGGATTTAGTGCCTTTGCAATTGGACCTGCAGCAATTTTATCAAAAACTGATGAAGGTAAATTCGGTGTTACAGCTTTATTTGTAAACTTAAGATTAAAGGTTGGTACATCATTATAAAAGTTTCATATTTCCCCTAAAACAAAAAAAGTCCGATTAAACTCGGACTTTCTTGTTTTTAATCTTGACTTATAAAATTACTTTTTTTCATTTTCGTTTAACATTTTTCTTCGTTCATGTACTTTATCGATTATTTTATAATCAACAGCTTCTGCCGCAGTCATATAATAATCTCTATCACAGTCTTTCATAATTTGCTCGGTGCTTTTGCCCGTATGATTTGCCAAAATTTTATACAATTTATCGCGCGTTTTAATCATCTCTTTTGCGTGAATTTCTATATCGGTAGTTTGTCCTTGCAAACCGCCAACCCAAGGCTGATGGATCATTATTTTTGAGTGAGGTAGAGCAAATCTTTTATTTTGAGCTCCGCCTGCCAGCAAAACGGCTCCCATACTGGCAGCCATTCCAACGCAGTTAGTTGAAACGTCGGGTTTAATGAATTGCATTGTGTCGTAGATTGCCAACCCAGCAGAAACACTTCCGCCTGGAGAATTTATATATAAATTTATGTCCTTTTCGTGATCTTCGGCTTCTAAAAAAAGTAATTGTGCAATTACTACGCTCGCAATATGATCGTCAATCGCTTCACCTAAAAAAATAATTCTTTCACGCAGTAAACGAGAAAAAATATCCATTCCACGTTCCCCGCGACCGGATTGTTCAATTACATAAGGAATTAATGTGTTATATGTTTTTCCTGACATTTTATACCTTTGAGTTTTTTATAAATTCATTTAATGAACATCTTCGTGTTTATTTTCTGAATCTTTAGCTGAGTTTTCATTTTTAACAGTTGGATCAACTTCTTTAATTTTATTGTTTTCTTTTAAGAATTTTATAACTTTTTCTTCAACCATAGTTTCTAATCTATTTGAATCTTTATAATACTTAATAAGTTTATCCACTGGAATATTTATTTTTTCAGATTCTTCTTTTGCCATTTCTTCAAGTTCATTTTCGGTAACTTCAATTTTTTCTTTTTCGGCTATATTTTCTAAAATAATTTGCCATTTAGCGTTCCATTCGGCTTTAGGTCTTAAATTTGTTCTGAGTATTTCATCATTTGGAATCGGTGTTTTATATTGTTTGGCATATTGTTTTTCATTTTCAATCATTCTATTTAGAATTATTTCTACATAGCTTTTCGAAGGTTCAAAATCATTATTTTTAACAATTTGCTCAAGAAGTGTGTTTTCAAAAATCCTTGTTGATTGATCATTATAGTAATTTTCATAATTGGATTTTGTAACTTCTTTTAATTCATTAATAGTTTTGGCTTTTTTACCTGATATCTGCAAAACCAAATCTTCAGTAATCTCAGGTAAAACAATTTTTTCAATTTTTTTAATATCTGCATTATAATTAAATTCTTCTACGTGTTTATGATCTCCGTGCATATGCTCGTCAACAAATGAAAATTTGAAATTTTCTCCAAGCTTTTTACCTTGTGCATTTTTTACAATATTTTCATTAACTTTATTGTCGCTTAAATCGATTACAATATTTGAGCTTTTGTTTCCTTCAATATCATTGCCATCAGCATCTGTCCTTTGAAGATCAACAGTAATTTTATAGGTGTTATCGGTAACTTCATCGGCGTTTTCAAAACTTGCTTTTGATTTCAGCAGGTTGTTAACTTCAGCTTCAATGTCTTCACTATTTACTTTAAAGACTGGCTTTTCAATTTCTTGATTAGTATAATCTTTTAAATCTAAAGTTGGTTTTACTTCGTATTTTACTTTAAAATTTAAATATTTATTAATTTCAAAATCCAAAGCCGTCATTTGCGGCATACTTAAAGGTTTCAGATTTTGTTCTTTTACAATTTCCCAAAATTTGTTATTTGCAATATCTTCACTCGCTTTATATTCAATTGCATCGCCATATGCTTTTTTAAGCATCGCGATTGGAACTTTGCCTTTTCTGAATCCGGGCATAGCAATTTTTTTTCTTTCTGCTTGATATGCAGTTTCAATTTCGGTTTTTATTTCATCATAAGAAAAATTAACTTCAATTTCATGTTCAGTGTTATTTAAAATATTGATTTTTGTTTCCAAAAAGTACCTCTGATAGTTAAAAAAAGCAGAAATGTGGTACGAGAGGGGGGACTCGAACCCCCACACCGTTAGATACTAGATCCTAAGTCTAGCGCGTCTGCCAATTCCGCCACTCTCGCAAAAAATAAAACGTAAATTTACTGTAATTTTCAGTTATAAACAAATACGTTAATTATCTTCTATGGTAAAATATTGATTAAAATTTTTAAGTTTAATTACGAATATTAAAACAATAAAAGATTTTTATTGCGAAAAAAAAATGTTTCTATTACTTAATAAATGGTAATAATTAAATGAATGTAACTCATTCATTAACAAATAATTAAGAAAAAATAATGTTTGAATTAGCCCCCAATCCATATTCAGACCCGATTAAAAAATTTTACTCTGAAATAAAAGGTATTCAGTGGAAAGTTCCTTTTATTCTCCAAGGGATTCAGGCTTTTGTAACAATTATCATTTTGGCGATACTTTCTATACTATACGTTACTGTAGGAATTGTTTCGCAAATAAGTACTACTTTTTGGGATATGATTGTCGGTTTGGGTGAAAAAATGAACTTTTCACAACCTATCGAAAGTACGGCATATGCAATTGCTTTGGTTCTTTATTTCATATTATTCCTTCCATTTTTCATTTTACAATCACCCGTTTGGTTCGGAGGGTGGCTATCAACAAAAATTGGATTTAAGCCTTTTTTAGTTATAACCCTAATTTTTGCCTTTTCAATTTACATTTATTTTTTCAGTCCGGATACAGCGACTAATTCTTACGCAAAAATAATAGCAATCCAAGATTCTATAACAAAAGAATATTTTTCTTCCGATTCCATATCTGTTCCCGTCGATTCAACTTTTGTCGCTCAAGAACTTAAGGCAGAGGCAAAGCAGCAGACTGGCATTTCCAAAAAACTTAAATCAAAGAAAAAGAAAATTACTCAACAGATAAAATAATTCGTCTAAAAATTTTATTTTATGATTGTAAATTAATCAATATCAAATTATATTACATAGTTGTAAAAGCAATTAAACATCCCCCAATACTTTTACTGTGCGAAAGACTAAATAACTTTTCCTAATTTTGGAGGTTAATACGCATGGAAACCACAAAGGATATTCTAGAACATTCAAGAAAGTTTCACCAAATTATTGCTGATTATTATAAGAAATTGAGTCAAAAAGAAGATAAGGAACGCATTAAACTACTTCTTAATTATCTTGAAGATAGAGAAGTTGAAATTGAAAAAACTTTGACCGAAATTGAAAATTCAACTTCTTCAAATATTTTAAATTCTTGGTTTCCAAGAAGTCAGTGCAAATCTAAATTAGATGTACTTTCAACATTGATTGACGAACAAAAAGTTACAATTGATGAAATTATTGATCTATTTGTTCATTTGGATAACTGCCTAATTGATTTATATACCAAATTAGTTGAAAATGCAGAGAACATTGATGTTCAGGAATTTTTCAAAAGTTTAACAAAATTGGAGGAAATACATAAGATCAAAACTCTTAAAAATGCTTCACAGCTTGAAGATATTTAAAATTTATAATGAATATTGCCTCAGTAATTTTCTATTAATAAATAGAACTCCTATATTTATTTATTCATTTTAAAATTTAAGGCAAATTATGGATAAATTTGTAATTCATGGCGGAAATCCATTAAAAGGATCTGTAGAAATTAGCGGAGCAAAAAACTCGGCTTTGGCGTTAATGCCTGCAGTTCTTTTAAACAACGGAAAAAATGTAATAGATAATATCCCGGAAGTCAATGATATTTATACTATGTCAAAACTTCTTAATCAGCTTGGTGTTAAATCTGAATTTTTAGGTAAGCAAATTGTTTTAGATTCATCTAAAATAACTTCACAAACCGCACCATATGAACACGTTAAAAAAATGAGAGCTTCGGTTTATGTTCTAGGTCCGTTATTATCAAAATACGGAGTTGCAAAAGTTTCTATGCCTGGCGGATGCGCTTGGGGTCCGAGACCAATAAATCTTCATCTTGAAGCAATGAAAAAACTCGGCGCCGAAATTGACTTGGAAGAAGGATATATAATTGCAAAAGCTAAAAAGCTAAAGGGAGCACGACTTAATTTTGATATTTCTTCTGTTGGTGCAACCGGAAATGCGCTGATGGCAGCTGTTTTGGCAAAAGGGGAAACTATAATTACTAACGCGGCAGCCGAACCTGAAATAACTCAGTTAGCACAATTTTTAATTTCTATGGGTGCAAAAATTGAAGGAATCGGGTCAAATATTTTAGAAATTCAAGGAGTTAACGATCTTTCAAGTGCCGAAGTTAACAATATTCCGGATAGAATTGAAACAGGTACTTTGTTAATTGCGGCGGCAATGACCAAAGGAAAAATAAAATTAAAAAATGCAAATTCAAAACACCTGAATTTAGTTATTCAAAAACTTGAGGACAGCGGGGTTAAATTAAGTTATAACAATAATATTTTGTCAATTGATGCAAGTAATTTTGAGGCTAAAAGTGTTGATGTTACAACCGGAGTTTATCCGGGTTTTCCAACTGACATGCAGGCTCAGTGGACAACATATATGGCAATTGTAGATGGCTCTTCCAAAGTTACAGATACAATATATTTAGATAGGTTTAAACATATCCCAGAACTAATTAGATTAGGTGCTAATATTGAAGTGATTGGAAACAGCGCGATAATTCACGGCGTAAATAAATTAAAAGGAGCAACTGTCATGTCAACTGATTTACGTGCAAGCGCTTCTTTGGTTTTAGCGGGTTTGGTTGCCGAGGGAACTACAGAAGTTCTTAGAATTTATCACCTTGACCGAGGATATGAACGTATTGAAGAAAAATTATGTAAATTGGGAGCACGAATAGAAAGAGTTAAAACGCAAGAATTTTAGAAAAACGTAAAATTTGACAAAAATTAACAAAAACATAATTTCATTTTTTTTTATTGTTCTGGTAATTGCATTAAATTTAGTGTTTACTCAATTGCCGCTATTAAACTTACTTGGTTTTGAAACAAGTTTTATAAACGCCATAATTTTTTACTTTATATCAGGGCTATATTGGCAATTATATTCAAAGTCAATTTGTGATAATAAAATAAATATTGCAATTAAACCGCCGACATTTTATGGTTTCGTTGCTTTTTCACCATTCTTTATACTTATTATCTCAACAATTTTTTGCCAAAATTGTCCGCTTGGTGATGGAATATTATTTTATTTAATCTTATCAATGCCATCCTTATTTATTGGAATTTCTGTCGCAGAATTATCAAACTGGGTTTCCAATAGATTTTCACATTTAACATTTATAATCATTTCGATTCTTTTTTTATTTGGATTCTTACCGGAATTGTATTTCAATCCGCAGATTTATTTTTATAATCCGATTTTTGGTTTTTTCCCCGGTACAATTTATGACTATCGTATTCAAATTAGCAGCGAGTTAATTGGATACAGAATTCTAAATATTTTACTCTTTGGAACTATTTTCTTTGTTTTACATTTTAGAAAAATATTAAATAAAAAACTGCCGGTAATTATTATTTTTTTTGTTGCCATAATTTATTTAACCTCGGATTTTTCAAAACCATATTTAAAATTTTCTACAGATAAAAAGCGGATTGAAAAGGAGTTAAAAGGTAAGTATACAAGTGGAATTTTAGAGATATTATATCCCAATAATATTTCTGAAAAGGAAAAGAAAATCTTAATTCTTGAACATTTGTATAGCATTAAAAAAAATAAAAATACATTCGGTTTAAATTTTAATCAAAAGATAACATCAATAATTTTTGAAACGGGAGAACAGAAAAAGAAACTTTTTGGATCACAATTTGCCGATGTTACAAAACCATGGCTAAATCAAGTTTATATTGATTTTGATAATTATAAGAACAGTTTGAACCACGAAATTCTTCACGTTTTCTCAAAGAAATTTGGAAAAGGATATTTTAATCTTCCCAAAAACTATAACCCGGGGTTAATTGAAGGTTTTGCGACCGCGTTTGACAATAATTTTGATGATTACGACATTGATTATTTAGCTTTTTTAGCATATTCCAACGGAAATAAAATATCGCTGAAAAATTTATTTTCAAACCTAAGTTTTTTCGTTAACGTATCTTCAATTTCATACATTTATGCGGGATCGTTTCTTAAATTTCTTTCCAACAAATATTCTGTAACTAAGGTTTTGAACTTCTATAAAGAACCGGATTTTAATAAAGTATTTGGCATTAAAATCGAAGAAATTGAATTTGATTATTACAATTATTTAAAAAATCTAAATTTTTTATTCAATAAAAATAAAGCGGATTACTATTTTGGACGTATTCCGCTTATAAAACAGTTTTGTGCAAGAGCAAAAGAATATGATATTCAGACAGCATGGGAACTGTTTGACAAAGAAAATTATTCTGAATCGGAAAAATTGTTCTCGAAAGTTTATACTTATTCAAATTCCTTTTCGGCTTTAAACGGAATGGTTCAAAATGAAATAAAAAATAAGGATTTTAATTCAGCAATTACCTTATTGGAAAAAGAAGAGACAAAGTTTTTAAAGACTTCTTACTATTTTAATATTGAATACTTGAAAGCGTTCTTATTTGGAAAGGTAAAAAAATATGAATTCGCAGCTGAAATCTATGATAGTTTGATGATTCAAAATCCTTCGGATTTCTATTTTAGAAGTTCTTTTGTCTATAAAACAATATTAGAAAAAGATAAAAATGATTTTGATAATTATTTAGAAAACAAAGATTCAAGGCATAATATTATAAAAAAATATTTATCGGATAATGAGATTATTCTTCAATTCTACATTGAATCTTTTTTATTAAATACGGATCATGGTGAAAATATAAAATATATAAATGAAATTGAAAAAGTTTATAGTTTAAGCAAAAGTAGATTATTTTCCTCCGAAACAAATTATTTATTGGCAAAATTATTTTATAAAAATTTGGAATTTGATAAAGCTGTCAAATTTGCCGAAATTTCTTTAGCTAATTCAAAATTAGAAAGAAAGAAAATAATTAAAGATCTTTTTGATAAATTAACATGGCTTAATTCTAATTATTAGAAACAAATACTTACCCATGAATTTTAGTGAATTTTTAAAAAATAATAGTTTTTTCGGAGAAATATCAAACCTTTCCGACTTTCATAATGTCAAAGTTTATATTGTTGGCGGATTTGTCCGGGATTTAATTTTAAATAGAACAAAAAACGAAATTGATTTTTTAGTTATTGGAGACGGAACTTTTTTTGCAGAAAAACTTGCGGAAAAATTGGGTGAAAAAAATGTTAAAATCTTTAAAAACTTTGGTACGGCTCACTTTTTTTATAAAAATTTGAATTTAGAATTTGTTGGAGCAAGGAAAGAATCCTACAATAAAGACAGCAGAAATCCAAAAGTTGAAATTGGAACCTTTGAGGATGACATAAGAAGGAGAGATTTTACAATAAATACATTGGCAATATCATTAAATAAAGAAAATTTTGGAAAATTAATTGATACGTTTGACGGTTTGAATGATATTGAATCTAAAATTATCAAAACACCGCTTGATCCAAAAATTACTTTTGATGATGATCCATTAAGAATTATGCGTGCTTTCCGATTTGCAACGCAATTAAATTTTAATGTTGAAGAAAGGATATTGACTGCAGCTGAAGAATTAAAAGAAAGATTGAAAATTGTATCGCAAGAAAGAATTACGGATGAATTTCTGAAAATATTGGAATCAGACAAGCCATCGGTGGGATTAATGCTGATGCAAAATACAAAAGTTATGGAAGTGGTCTTCTCTCAAATAGCAAACTTAGCGGGAGTTGATCAGAGAAAAGATTTTCATCATAAAGATGTTTTTTTACATACATGTCAAGTAGTGGATAATATTTCGAAAAATACGAATAATGTTTGGCTTCGTTTTGCTGCTTTAGTACACGACATCGCGAAACCTCAAACTAAAAAATTTATAGAGGGAATAGGCTGGTCCTTTCATGGGCATGAAGAGCTTGGTGCGAGAATGATGAAAAACATTTTTGTTCAATTAAAATTACCATTAAATAAATTAAATTATGTTGAAAAATTAGTTAGGCTGCATTTAAGACCTATCGCATTGGCATCTGAAGAAGTTACCGATTCGGCGGTTAGAAGGTTAAGCGCAAACGCCGGAGAAGATTTAGATGATTTAATAACCTTATGCCGGGCAGATATAACGAGTAAAGACCCCGGAAAAGTTTCTAAATACTTACAGAATTATGAAAATGTGATGCGTCGGGTTAAAGAAGTTCAGGAAAAAGATAATCTTCGCTCATTTCAATCTCCGGTCAAAGGCGATGAGATTATGAAAGTCTGCAATCTTAAACCATCAAAAAAAGTCGGTGTAATTAAATCGGCAATTGAAGAGGCGATTCTTGAGGGAATAATTCCGAATGAATATAATGCGGCATTTGATTATTTAATAAAAATTAAAAATTTATACCTATAATTGTATTGATGATACAAATATTGGTTGTAAAATAAAATATAATATTTTGTAACTTTTTAAAAATACTTTCGTCATAATTACAAATGACTAAAATTTACAAGCTCTTAAACAAAATTGGAGATTAAATATGAGTAGGATTTGGTTAGTGTTTGTCATTCTGATTAGCACAAATCTTTTTGGTCAAAAATTATTAACCTTAGATGAAGCAATAAAAATTGCGCTTCAAAGAAATTCAAATTTAATAAAAAGCAAAAATTCACTTCAAGTTGATAAAGCTAACATAAAGAGCGCTTATGGTGACTTATTGCCGGATTTGGGAATTAGAGGCACATGGGGATGGCAAAGAGTAAATGATGCCGGCGGACAACAAATTGATTATTTAGGTAATCCAATAGAAACTCCGCAAACTCAAACAGATACAAGGAATTTTAGTTTATCAGCCGGAGGTAATGTAGTACTTTTTGACGGACTTGCAAATTATTCAAGAATTTCTCAAGCGGAAAATAATTTGGAATCGGCTGAATTTTCTTTAGAAAAATTAAAACAAGATATTATTTATACTACTACTTCACTTTACTATCTTATAATCAGTTCCGAAGAGTTGGTAAGAGTTAGAGAAGATAATGTTAAATTTAACCAAAAATTATTAGAACAAATTCAAGAAAGAAATAAACTTGGTTCAATTCCAATAGCCGATGTTTATACTCAACAGGTAAGTGTTGGCAATGCTCAATTACTACTGATACAAGCTCAAAATGATTGGGAAACGGCAAAAAATAATTTCTTGAATTATTTAGCATTGGATATATTTGAAAATTATTCAATGGTTGATCCTTACAATTCAACTAATATTGGTGAAGAAGAAACTCTATTTAAAGATTTCAGCAATATAGAATCAATGGTAGATGACGCCTTAAATTCCAGAGCGGATCTAAAAAGTATGAAATTAAATTTATCAGCCGCCGAAAAAGGTGAAACAATTGCACAATCAGGATTGCTGCCATCGCTAAGCGGAAATTATTCATACAGTACAAGCGCTACAAAACCAAATTTATTGTTTGATAGAGAAACATATAATGTCGGGTTGACCTTAAGCTTACCAATTTTTTCAAATTGGAGCACTGAAGCAAACATGCAGCTGGCAGAAGTGAATAAATTGAATATTCAAGAAGATATACTTGCACTGGAAAGAACGATTAAAATTGAGGTTAAAGAAAGTTATTTAAATTTAGTTGCCTCCAAAAAACAATTGGAAGTTACTAATTCAAATATAATTGCAGCAAAAGAAAATAGAAAAGTTAACAACGAAAGATATAATTTAGGTTCAGGAACTATCCTGGATGTACTGCAATCCGATAAAGATTATACACAAGCTTTAAGAGATAATATTAGTGCTAAATTTCAATATTATCAAAATAGAGATAAGCTGATGAATGCGTTAGGCAAACTTGAAATTGAAAAATATAATTAAAATCTGCAGAAGGAGATTTAATAATGGGCAAAAATAACCGAAAAAAGTCAAAGAAAAAGTTATTTATATTTGGCGGACTTGGACTTTTGTTATTGGTAGTTATTCTTTTAACTGTATTTAGCGGCGATAAAGAAGTTATTGTTACTGTACAGACCGAAAAAGTAGCAAAAAGAAATATTACTCAAATTGTTTCCGCAAACGGAATAATCAATCCCGTTGAAAAAGTTGAACTAAGACCGGAAGTTACGGGTGAAATCGTTGAACTTCCTGTTCAAGAAGGTGACGTTGTAAAAAAAGGACAACTTTTAATAAGATTAAAACCGGATCAATATATTGCAAGAAGAAATGTTGCTAAAGCAAGTTTAAATTTAGCTGAAGCATCACTAAGAGAAAGAGAAGCCACTTTAGTTGAAGTTGAGGCTAATTACAACAGAGTTAAAGAATTGTATGATAAAAAATTATCAAGCGATTCCGATCTTGAAGCAGCCAAATCTGCTTATATAGGCGCTAAATCTCGAGTTGAAGCTCAAAAAGCATCTGTTCAACAATCAAATGAAAATTATAACGATGCGGTTGTTGAACTTGATAAAACAGCAATTTATGCTCCGCTTGACGGAACTGTTAGCGCGCTAAATGTAGAAAAGAGCGAGCGTGTGTTAGGAAGTTCTTTTAGTCAGGGAACACACTTAATGACAGTTGCCGATTTAAGTAAAATGGAAGCAATTGTTGAAGTTGATGAAAATGACGTTGTTTTAATATCGATTGGTGATACTGCAACAATTGAAATCGACGCGTTTGGAGAAGAAAAGTTTACAGGAGTTGTTACACAAATTGGAAACAGTGCAAAAACTTCCGAAACCGGAACACAAAATGAAGTTGTAAATTTTGACGTTGAAATTAGACTGTTAAATCCTAGCATTAAAATCCGTCCGGGAATGTCATGCGATGCTGATATTAAAACCGAAACAAGAAAAAATGTTAATTCAGTTCCTATACAAAGTGTAACCGCAAGAATGCCGAAAATGAAAGATCAGAAAGAAAATTCAAAATCAAAAGGTAATTCCAAATCGGATGAAATTAAAGAAAAAGCTAAACCCGTTGAAGTTGTATTTGTGGAAGAAGGGAATCTTGCTAAAATGGTTGAAGTTAAAACAGGCATTAGCGATGACGCATATATGGAAATTGTAAGCGGTTTGAAGGATGGACAAATGATAATTAGCGGTCCGTACAAAGCAATTTCAAAAGAATTGAATGATAGTACAAAAGTTAAAATTACAAATAAACGCAGCGGTCAAAATTCAGGTGATGAAGAAGAATCTGAATAATGAATAAAACTAATTGGAAAAATAATGAACATAATTACAATTGAACATATTGCAAAATACTATCAAGTTGGAATGGAAGAAGTACAAGCTTTAAGAGATGTTTCATTAAAAATTGATAAAAATGAATATGTTGCCATTATGGGTCCTTCCGGTTCTGGTAAATCTACTCTTATGAATATTTTAGGCTGTTTGGATACACCAACAAAAGGGCTTTATACATTTACAAATAAAAATGTAAGTGATATGAATGATAATGAGCTTGCTTCAATTAGAAATAAAGAAATTGGATTTGTATTTCAGACTTTCAATTTGCTTGCCAGGTCAAATGCACTGCATAACGTTGAACTTCCGCTAATTTATGCCGGTGTAAGTAAGGAAGAACGCAGAGAAAGAGCAAAAGATGCATTGATTAAAGTTAACCTTGAAGATCGTATGGATCATAGACCCAATGAACTTTCGGGAGGACAAAGACAAAGAGTTGCTATCGCGCGTGCGCTTGTTACAAATCCATCAATTATATTAGCCGATGAACCGACAGGAAACCTTGATACAAAGACCGGTGAAGATATTATGGCACTGTTTGAAAATCTTTATAAACTCGGCAATACAATTATTTTAGTAACACACGAAGAATATATTGCGGAGCATGCAAATCGTATTATCCGTTTAAGAGACGGACTAATTGAGAAAGATGAAATAATTACTAATAGAAGAGTAGCAGTTCCTCTAAAATTAGAAGTATAAAGGAAATAGTTAAATGTCAAACTTTTTATTTGAGTTAAAAGAAGGTTTAATAATTGCGTTCAATGCAATTAGAGCAAATAAAATCAGATCAATATTAACTACATTGGGAATTGTGATTGGCGTTGCTTCAGTTGTTTTAATGTCAACTGCCATAAAAGGAATTGACGAGTCATTTCAGTCAAGCGCTACAAGTATAATGGGAACTGATAACATTTTTATAGATAAATGGGCTTGGTTCGGAACAATTCCTTGGTGGGAATTGAGAAGCAGACCGGATATTGATATGGATGAATTTCATAAATTTAAAAATCAAGCCGTTCTTCCAATTGCCGTTTCACCTCGTTCAATAAGAAGAGAAGCTGCTACTCTTAAAGACATTGTTGTAGAAGGTTGTTTTATTGTTGGAACAAATCAAGATTACATTAAAACAACCGATTTGAAATTTACAGAAGGCCGATTTTTTAGTGAGATTGAAAGTAATGCCGGAAGAAGAGTTTGCGTTATAGGTGGAGAAATTGCCGATAAACTATTTCCTCAGGGAAATGGCGTTAACCAAGTAATTAAAATCGGCGGGAAAAAATATCAAGTATTGGGAATAAATGACAAGCAAGGAAGTTTTCTATTTGGTGATTTTAATCCTGATAATATGATTTATATTCCGATTGGAGCAATGTTTAAAGATTTTCAAAACCGCAGATGGGGCGGTGGAATTTCAATATGTGTCAGAGCTCCAAACAATCAATCTGTTGCCGCGGTAAAAGAAGAATCGATCAGTATTATGAGAAGAATTCGCGGATTAAAGTACAGCGATGAAGATAATTTCTCAATTAACCAGCAGGATGTTTTGTTGGATATGATAAATCAGCAAGTCGGCGTTATTCAAATTGCGGGATTATTTATTACAGGCTTGGCATTATTTGTCGGTGCAATTGGAATAATGAACATTATGTTTGTTTCGGTAAAAGAAAGAACCAGAGAAATTGGAATAAGAAAAGCAATTGGCGCAAAAAAGAGAACTATACTTGGTCAATTTCTTACCGAATCAGCAGCAATATGTTTGATAGGCGGAATTATTGGGTTATTTATTGCGGTGCTTGGCGCTAAAATAATTGAACAATATAATTTTCCGGTTTCAGTGCAAGTTGATGCGGTTGTAATTGCAATTGGCATTTCTTTATTGACAGGCGTTCTCTCGGGAATTGCTCCTGCATGGACTGCAGCAAAAATGGATCCGGTTGAAGCTTTGAGGTATGAATAATGGAAATATTATTAGTAGCTTTGAGCTCTTTAAGAGCTAACAAGTTGAGATCACTCTTAACAATTTTAGGAATTATTGTTGGCATCTTTTCAATTATAACAATCAGTACTGTAGTTTCTATGCTTCAAAATAGTATTGAGGAAGGCGTTTCTCAATTAGGACAAACGACATTTCAAATTCAAAAATACCCCGCAATGATGGATAGAGGTGAACGAGATAAATATAGAAATAGAAAAGATTTAACGGTTGATGAATATTATGCACTGAGAGATAGACTGCAGGGAGAAGCTGAAGCTGTAGGCGTTGAACAATGGGAATGGGGAAAATTGTTTACTTATGAAAATAAAAAGACAAATCCGAATGTCCAGATTGTTGGATGCACGCCGGAAGCCTTTCCAAATAACAAATGGATTGCCGAATCAGGCAGAAGTTTCAATTATAATGATGTAAATAGTTACGATAAATGTATTGTGCTTGGAAAAACATTAGCTGAAACTTTATTTGGCGATCTCAATCCAATTGGACAGGAAGTAAAAGTAGATAACAAAAAACTAAAAGTTATTGGTGTATTAGAAAAACAGGCAACTTCTTTTGGAAATGATAAAGATAATTTTGGCGCAATTCCGATTACAACTTTTCAAAATTTTTACGGAAAATATGAAGAGAGTGTTAATATTACTGTAAGCTCATTCTCAAAAGCCGATTATAATGAACTTATAGAAAAAGCAGTTGGATATTTTAGAACAATAAGAAAAGTTCCACCGGGAGAAGATGAAGATTTTGCAATATTTTCAAACGAATCAGTTTTAAATGATATTAACAATATGACCGCGGGTGTAAAAATTGGCGCATATGTTATTGCTTTAATCGCGCTGCTTGCCGCCGGAATCGGAATTATGAACATTATGCTTGTTTCAGTTACTGAACGCACAAGAGAAATTGGAATACGAAAAGCAATTGGAGCTAAAAGAAATAATATTCTCATGCAGTTTTTAATTGAGTCCGTTGTACTTTCTTTATTTGGCGGAATTATTGGAATTATAATTGGTTTAATTGTTGGAAATTTAGCCGGCTCAGCTATTGGAGGTGAATTTTCAATTCCAATGGATTGGGTAGCAATTGGAGTTTTACTTTGTGTACTTGTTGGAGTTGGGTTTGGAACTTATCCTGCATACAAAGCGGCAAATTTAGACCCGATTGAAGCGTTAAGATATGAGTAAGATATAAATAATTTAATATTTCAAATACAAAAATCCCATCAATTTCGGTGGGATTTTTTGTTTATTGACTTGCATTAACTGTTCCCACCTTATAGTTTTGATAAATAAATTAATCAAATTATAAAAAAGACCATATTTGAAATCGTTGAAATTCCTTATAATATTTCTGTTGCTTCCAATTTTAATTTCAAATCTGTCGGCACAAAATGATTTTTCCCAAATAACAAAAACAGATACCTTTAAAATTAACTTTCAAAATCTCTATGAACTAAATACGGTTTATATTATTCCTTTTTCGGAAAAAGTAAGCATAAATAAAAAAATATTAGAACCAAATCAGTATTCTCTCAATTTTGAAACCAACTCAATTTCACTTGCTGATTCAATTAGATATTCAATTTTCGATACTTTATTAGTTGAGTACGCTTCCTACAATTTTAATCTTAGGAAAAATTACAAAAACAGAACATTAATAAAGTATTTTGATAATAACTCAAATAATTATATCGGAGCTGTTAAAAATGAATCCGTTGATCTTTCAACAAAAGCAATTCTGGGCAAGGACTTAAAAAGCAGCGGAACTTTACTACGAGGATTTACATTTGGTTCAAATAAAGATTTAACGGTAAATAGCGGTTTGCGCCTTCAGCTTGCGGGAAAAATTTCGGAGGATATTGAAATTGTTGCCGCATTAACGGATGAAAATACGCCTATACAGCCTGAAGGAAATACTGAAAGGTTAGAAGAACTTGATAAAGTTTTTATTGAAATTAAACATAAATACGCAAACGCCATATTTGGCGATTATAATTTAAAGCAAAGCATTGGCGAGTTTGGAAAAGTTGATCGTAAACTGCAGGGTGTTATTGGAAATTTTAACGTTGAAAATTATAACGGTTCTTTTTCTTTCGCTTCTTCCAAAGGTAAATTTAATTCAATGCAGTTTAATGGAACCGACGGCGTTCAAGGTCCATATAGATTAACAGGCGTAAATGGAGAAAATGATATTATTGTAATTGCTGGCAGCGAAAAAGTTTTTATTGATGGGAAGGAATTAAGCAGGGGAGAAAATAAAGATTATACAATTGAATATTCGAATGGTGAAATTACTTTTACGCCTAAAATGTTAATTACTTCGTTAAGCAGAATTACAATTGATTTTGAATATACAAACCGTCAATATGATAGAAATACACTTTCGACAAACGCGCAGGGAAACTTATTCAATAACTCGCTGAAGATTTATATAAATGCATACCAGGAAGGAGACAACAAAAATAATCCGATAGATTTTACATTAAACGAAACAAGTGAAAATATTTTAAATAATGCCGGCGATAATAAATTATTAGCATCACAATCTGGAATTATTCAATTGGATGGTGATTCGTTGGGAATTTATATGGTAAAAGACACCCTAATTTCCAATGAAGATTATAAAATTTATATTTACGCGCCCGGTTCAACCGAAGCAAAATTTAATATCATATTTAGTTTTGTTGGAGACAATAAAGGCGATTATATTCGTGAAAGCATTGGAAAATTTAAGTTCGTTGGAATAAAGAAAGGGTCATACCTTCCAATCAAACTTTTACCGCTGCCCGAAAAAAATCAACTTGCTAATTTCGTAATTGATTATTCTCCAATTAATAAAATAAATTTGAACTTTGAATTAGCAGGAAGCAGTTATGATAAAAATACATTTTCAAGTATTGATGATAAAGATAATAACGGATTTGCGCGAAATTTTAAGCTGAAAATTGAACCGATTGATATAAATATATTTAATTCAGATCTTGGCAAATTCAGCGGCACGCTAAAAACTAGATTTTTAAACGAAAGATTTAAAACCATTGACAGAATAAACGAAGTTGAATTCGACCGTAATTACAATACGGCCGGAGCATTGAACAAAGAAGAATCTTTGAATGAAATGCAATTAGCATACAATCCGCTTGAAAATATTGATTTTATCGGGCAATATGGAAATTTAAAAAAAGGAAGTTCATTTTCTTCGGAAAGAATATTTGTAAAGACAAATTGGAGAAATTATAGCAGGGTAAATGTAAACTATGAGTTTGACAAAGTTATTACTGAAAATCAAAAATTAAATTCAGATTGGCTTCGTCAAACTGGAGAAGTATCATACCAAAATGAATATTTGCAGCCGGGCTTATCTTTTAGAACCGAAGATAAAAATGAAAAATTTATTAATACCGACTCTTTGGTTAACAGCAGTTTAAAGTATAATGAATTTGCGCCGTTTGTAAGTTTTAATACAGGAAACGATTTATTGTTAATAGCAAAATATACTTATACAAACGAATATTCACCTATCAAAGGGGTTTTATTTGACGAATCAAAATCATATACTAATTCGTTTTCAGCAAACTGGAACGGAATAAAAGAGTTTTCTTCAATCTTGGATTTATCATTTCGCAAGAAAAAGTATACAGAAACTTTTTCCAATATGGGATTGGGAAACAATGAAACTATACTATTGAGAACACAATCTAATTTAAATTTGTTCGACCGTTTTATTTCCGGAAATTTTTATTATAATGCCGCATCGGAAAGAACGGCAAAATATGAAAAAGTTTATATAAGAGTTATTGAAGGAACTGGTACATATTCTTATCAAGGAGATTTAAATGGAAATGGAATTGCGGAAGAAAATGAATATATAATCGATCCTTATAACGGAGATTATATTCAATCAACGCTTCCAACCGATGAATTATTTCCTGTTATCGATTTGAAAATTAATTCAAGACTTCAAATTGATTTTGCAAAATATTTCAATCAGAATAATTTCTTAAATTCAGTATTTAATTCATTATATTCGGAAACTACTTATAGAGTTGAAGAGAATAGTAAAATAGAGGATACGAAAAAAATATATTTTCTGAATTTCAAATACTTCTTAAATGATTCGCTTACGATGAGAGGTTCTAATTATCTTCAGCAGGATCTGCATATTTTAAAAAATCAAAGGGATTTGTCATTCCGTTTAAGATTTACGGAATCAAGAAACCTAAATCAATTTAGCTCTGGTTTAGAAAAATCATATTATAACGAAAAAAATATTCGAGTTAAATTTAGAATGGTTGATGAAATAAATAACGAAACCGAATATAAATATTTTATTGAAAATGTTTTTGCTCCGCTAAATACAAATCGTTCGCGGTTAGTCAATAAAAGTGAATTACAGTCGGATTTTTCTTACAGACCTTATAATAACGTAGAAATCGGGTTTTTATTTAAGGTGGGAAGACTTGAAGACAAGTATCCGGAAACACCAACTATATTGGATGAAAACAAAGTCGGATTAAGATTAACACTTTCATTATTGGAAACCGGAAGATTGAGATTTGAAATTGAAAGAACCGAATTGCTTGTAAATACGGACAAAAATATTATTCCATTTGAAATTACGAACGGAAATTTAATTGGCAAAAATTATATTTGGAGAGCAAATTTTGACTATCGTTTTACGGGAAATTTGCAGACCAATATAAATTATTTCGGAAGACTTCAAGGGAAAGGCAGGGTAATAAATACTTTGCGAGCTGAAGCCAGAGCATATTTTTAATTTATAAAATGAGTTAATATATGAAAGTAGTTACAAGTTTAATTGAAGCGCACATTGTAAGAATTATTGATAAAAAAGTTGAATTTCTATTGTTGAAAAGATCACCGGAGAAAAAGTATCCTAATATTTGGCAAATGGTAACCGGTAAGATTAAAGCTAATGAAAAAGCTTATGAAACCGCAATTCGCGAAATAAAGGAAGAAACAAATTTAGATATTGATGAATTATTTATTGTGCCGAATATAAATAATTTCTATAATGAAATTGAAGATTCAATAACTCAAATTCCCGTTTTTGTCGCTACTGTAAAAGATGAAACAAAGTTTAAGTTATCAAATGAACATGTAAAATTTAAATGGGTTAGTTATAAAAAATCACAAAAAATGCTCGCATGGCCAGGACAAAAAAAATCGGAAAAAATTATTAAAGATTATTTTGAAAAAAAATACGAAACATTGAATTTTATTAAAGTCAAATAATATGAGAATTACAAAATTATTAATGCTGATTACAGCAATAAATTTACCGTTTTCATCAATTTATTTGTGCCAAAACAAAATTGGCATTGCTGATTCTGTTTGCGAGATAAGTAATGATATTGAACTAGTCGCAAACAATAATATTGAATATTTTTCAAGACCGCTAATGTTTTCAGCAAATGATTGGCTGGTTTTATCCGGCATAACGGTCGGTACCGGAATTTTAATATCAATTGATAAAGAAGTTCAAAATAAAGTGAGAACCAATCAGTCTAATTTTTTAGATGATTTTACATTAGCGGGAAAATATTATGGCGATGTCTATGGCTTAATCGGAATTCCGTTATTTGTTTATGGAAGCGGATTGATTTTTGAGAACGAAGAATTACGAACTACGGGAAGAATTTTAACGGAATCATTAATAGCGGCAGGAATTACAACAACAGTTTTAAAGGTAATAATTGGCAGGAGCCGTCCCAAAAAAAATAAAGGTGAATTTGATTTTAATTTTATCGAATTTAAAAATATTAACGTGTCATTGCCAAGTGGGCATTCAACGGTAGCATTTACAATTAGCACGGTTCTTTCCGAAAGAATAGATAATATTTATGCAAGCATAGGTCTTTATGGTTTAGCTTCATTAACGGCTTTTCAAAGAATATATTCAAATAATCATTGGCTATCTGACACAATTTTAGGCGCAACAATAGGAATAACCGCTGGAAAGTTTTTTTCTAATCTTGAAAATGAAAGAAAAGAAAATTCAAAAGAAAAAATAAGTTTTCGAGTTTTACCTTATTTAAACTCCTCAGCAATGGGACTTTCATTGCAAATTCAATTCTGAATTTCAATTTAAGTAATTCATAAATAAAGAATCATTTTTTATATTTCATAAATAAATTTTGATTTATTTCCGGAGGGAATATTGGATTTATTAGTAGTTGGTTCCGTTGGTTTGGATTATGTAGAAACACCATTCGGCAAAATTGAAAATGCGCTAGGCGGAGCAGCCGTTTATATTTCATTGACAGCAAGTTATTTTACAAAACCCGTCAAGCTTATCGGCGTGGTGGGAGAAGATTTTCCAAATGAGCATATCGGTATGCTTGAAAATCATATGGTTGATCTTGAACATCTTGAAATTGTAAAAAATGGAAAAACATTTAGATGGGGCGGGAAATATCATTATGATCTGAATGTTAGAGATACGCTTTACACAGATCTAAATGTGTTCGAAAATTTTAATCCAATTGTTCCCGAAAAATCAAGAGAAAATAGTTTTGTAATTTTAGGAAACATTCAGCCTTCACTGCAGCTATCGGTTATCGATCAGCTCAAAGGAAATAATTATATAATCTGTGATACAATGAACCTTTGGATAAACAATACATTGGATGATCTGAAGAAAGTGCTGGCTAAAACAAATGTATTGATCATTAATGATTCAGAAGCCAGATTATTGTCAAACGAAGCAAATTTAATAAAGGCATCAAGAATTATTAGAGACATGGGTCCTGAGTATTTAATAATAAAAAAAGGTGAGCACGGAGCTTTGCTGTTTCACAATCAAACAGTTTTTTCTGCTCCGGCATATCCGTTAGAATCTATTTATGATCCAACCGGCGCGGGCGATACTTTCTTAGGCGGATTTGCAGGCTATTTACACAGTGTTATCGATAGAGATTTTGATACGCTTAAACGTGCAGTGATTTATGGTAGTGCTATGGCGTCTTTCTGTGTTGAACAATTCAGTACAAAAGGCTTAGAAGAGTTGGACAAACTTCAAATCCATGACAGGTTTGTTGAGTTTCGAGAACTATCAAGGTTTGATGATGTCTAATTTCAAATCAATAAGTATTATTGAGAATAAACTTGTTTTAATCGATCAGACTAAATTACCGCTTGAAGAAGTCTATATCATTACTGACGATTATGAAAGAATTGCTGTTGCCATTGAAAGGCTAGAAGTCCGCGGTGCGCCGGCAATTGGTATTGCAGCTGCTTATGCAATTGCTTTAAGTTATAAAAATATTTCAACCAATAATTCAGATCATTTTAACAACGTATATATCAGATTATTTAAAACAAGACCGACCGCGGTAAATCTTTTTTGGGCTTTGGAAAGAATGAAAAAGGTTTACTTCCAAAATAAAAACTCCGGAGAAATATCTAATATTTTGATGAAAGAAGCTAAACTAATTCATCAAGAAGATATTAATATGTGTGAAAATATTGCACAGAACGGAATAAAAATATTTAGCAAAAAAAGTAATGTTCTAACTCACTGTAATACCGGTCAATTAGCCACTGGCGGTAATGGAACCGCCTTTAATGTAATTAAATATGGTTTTGAAAATGGGAATGTTAATTTTGTTCACGTCGATGAAACCAGACCTTTATTACAAGGAAGCAGACTAACAGCTTTTGAATTAAGTAAAATTGGAATTCCATTTGCGATAAATGTTGATTCGGCATCAGCGTTTTTAATGAAAAACCATGAGGTAGATTTAGTAATAACAGGAGCTGATAGAATAGCTTTAAATGGTGATTCGGCAAATAAAATTGGTACATATAATTTGGCGGTTTTGTGCAAATATCATAATATCCCATTTTATATTGCCGCGCCTACATCAACAATTGATAAGAATTGTGTTTCAGGTGATAATATAAAAATTGAGTTTAGAGAAAAAGGGGAATTAAATTCTATTAAAGGAAAATATATAACAAATAACGAATACGAAGTATACTCACCGGCATTTGACGTAACTCCCGGAAAATTAATAACGGGAATAATTACCGAAAAAGATTTGCACAATCCGCCTTACAATTTTAAAGATATTTAAAATTACTTATGGCAGAAATAGTAAAAAATGAAGCCCTAATTTTAAAGAAAATAAATTTCGGCAATTCCAGTTTAATTATTCATTTATATACCAAAGAACACGGCAAAATTTCCGCAATAATCAAAGGAGCAAAAAGTCCAAAATCAAAATTAGGCAGTAAGGTAGATATTCTTAACCACGTTGAAATTGTGTATTATAATAAAGATGAAAAAGAACTTCAGCTTATTACTCAAGTAAATTTAATAGAACATTTTGCCAATTTAAAATCCGATTTAGCCAAATTAAAATATGCTATGTCAATTTGTGAGCTGATCTTAAAACTTGTTTTAGAAAAAGACAAAAATGAGAAATTGTATAGAGGTGTAATTAGAATTTTAAATTTAATAAATGATGAACAATCCGACCCTATTTTGCATTTCACTCAATTTTTAATTTTCTTTATTAAAGAAATTGGATTTGAATTAAATTTTAATACATGTTCAAACTGCGGAAGTAAATTACTGGAAACAGAACAAAACGCCTTTAGTTATAATGATGGAATAATTTGTGAGAAATGTAATTCTGAAAAAATAAGTACATATCAATTTACAAAGGAACTTTTTAATTTATTTGTATGTTTAACATCCAAAAGTAAATCACTTTCTTATAAGAAAAAAGATTTAGAAAATATAATTTTTATTTTAGAGAGATACTTGATATTTCATAATTCGGAATTTTCAGGTATAAAATCATTACAAATATTATAAAGGAAGGTTATAAAAATGAAATCCAAAAATTTATTTGGTAAAATTTCGTTAATAATAGTCGGAATTGTTTTTGGTGCAATTCTAGTTACAAGCGCAGATCTTGTAAAACTAAATCTGGCAGAAAATAAAACCATTGGAAGTCCAAACTCACCTGTAGAAAATTTAACATTAACAAATTTTAATACTGCATTTGTAGAAGTCTCAGAAAAAGTTACTCCATCTATAGTTAGCATAAATGTTGTTAGTTCCATTAAGGAAGATCCGCATAAAGATCTTTTCAATTTTCCTTTCAATTTCCCTGAATTTAAAAATCAGGACCAAGATATGAGACGCGAAGGAAGCGGAAGCGGCGTCATTATTTCAAAAGATGGTTACATTCTTACAAATAATCATGTCGTGGAAAATGCTTCGAAAGTTACAATTCATTTATTTGATAAAAGGGAACTTGAAGCAGAAATTATAGGCAGAGATCCGTTGACCGATCTTGCGGTTGTAAAGGTTAACGCAAATGATTTGCCGGCTGCTTATTTAGGCGATTCCGATAAACTCAGAGTTGGCGAATGGGTTTTAGCAATAGGTAATCCGTTAAGTTATTTAACTTCAACAGTAACCGCGGGAATTGTAAGCGCAACAAGCAGAAATATTGGAATAATGAAAGACACATACGGTATTGAAGATTTTATTCAAACTGATGCTGCAATAAATCCCGGAAACAGCGGTGGCGCGCTTGTTGATCTTAACGGCGCGGTTGTTGGAATAAATTCAGCTATCGCAACAAGTGGATTCTCAGCAACTTATATTGGGTATGGTTTTGCAATTCCTATAAATATCGCAAAAACTGTTGCACAGGATTTAATAGATAACGGCGAAGTAAGTAGAGGATATATTGGCGTAAGTATTAAAGAAGTTGATGCGGCGACCGCAAAGGCATTGGGACTTGAAAAACCGATGGGAATAATAATCAATGACGTAATTGAAGATGGCGCGGCTGCAAGTCAGGATATAGTTGCCGGCGATGTAATTTTAGAAGTTGACGGTAAAGAAGTCGATAAACCTAATCAATTACAGAGCTATATTGCAACCAAACATGCCGGAACTGAAGTTAATTTAACATTATTCAGAGACGGTAAAAAAATCAAAAGAGAAGTTGTTTTAAAAGCTAGAGAAAAAGACAAAGAAGAATCAGCAAAATTTGTTGATCTAAAAAAAGATAAGAAAAAAGAAAATAATAAAATTCAAGAAGCTACCATTAAAGATTTGGGTCTGACTGTCCAAGATCTTAATGATTCTGCTTTGAAGAAATATAAGGTCAAAAACGGTGTAATTATTAAAAATGTTGAACCGTTCAGTAAGGCATCTGATCAGAGGTTATTTGCCGGACTAATTATTACACAAGTCGACAAAAAAAATATTAACTCCGTTAATGAATTTGAAGATTTAATAAATTCTAAAAAAGGAGAAGCCATTTTACTGAAAGTCCAAAATGATGAAGGAACAACAATGTTTATTGGTCTAGAAATTCCAAAAGAATAATATTCAGTTTTTATAAAACAATTAAAGAAAACGCCTAAATTTCATAGGCGTTTTTTTTATATTTATACCAACAATATTTAAGGAAAATAATGATTAGAATTCTTACTTCCGGCGAATCTCATGGAAAAGCCCTATCGGTAATTGTTGAAGGATTTCCCTCAAACATTCCTTTGAATAAAGAATATATAAATGATCAGCTTAGACGCAGACAAATGGGTTACGGTCGTGGCGGAAGAATGAAAATAGAAACTGATGAAATTGAAATTCTATCCGGCATTCGTTTCGGAAAAACTTTGGGATCTCCAATTTCATTTAATATCAGTAATTCAGATTGGAAAAATTGGACAGAGTTAATGAGCCATACTCCAATTAAAAATAAAGTAGAGAAAATTACAATTCCAAGACCCGGACACGCAGACCTAACAGGAATAAGCAAATTTAATTTTAGTGATATTAGAAACTCCATTGAAAGATCTAGCGCAAGAGAAACTGCCGCACGAGTTGCCGGTTCAACAATTGCTCGGAAATTTCTTGAAGAGTTTGGAATAACGGTTGGTAGTTTTGTTGAAAGTATTGGAAACGTTTATTCAAAAAATAACTTTGCGCAAAAATTATTTGATAATAATCTGCCGGAAAAATTTTCGGCAATTGATTTAGCAAATGAAGCGGATAAAAGCGATGTTCGTGTTCTTGATCCGGAACAAGAAACTAAAATAATTAATAAAATCAAATTAGCCAAAAAAAATGGCGATACTTTGGGCGGCAATATTGTTGTTGTCGCAACCGGTGTACCTGTGGGACTTGGTTCTTACATGTTTTATGATAGAAAATTAGACGCGTCAATTGCTTTTGAGTTTATGTCAATAAATGCAATTAAAGGTGTAGAAATTGGAACGGGATTTTTATCTGCCGGATTATTCGGTTCGAAATCACACGATGAAATAACTTTAAATAATGACGGTTTCTCGAGAAAAACAAACAGAGCCGGCGGAATTGAAGGCGGAATTTCAACTGGATTACCTATTATTGTTAGAGCCGCAATGAAACCAATTGCTACTTTAATGCAGCCGATTGAAACCGTAGATCTAAAAAGTATGACTTCAATGAAAGCAAGAAGGGAAAGAAGTGATTTTGTTGCTGTACCAGCCTGCGGCGTTATTGGAGAAGCAGCTCTTGCATGGGTTCTCGCTAAGTTTATGCTTGAAAAGTTTGGCGGTGATTCTTTGGAGGAAACAAAAGCAAATTATAAAAATTATACAAAAAATTTGTTTCATAACATTAAGAAGAATTTTAAGTAAGATTTATGCTTAAAATTAAAAAATTTATTTTTAATCCGTTTCAAGAAAATACTTATTTGGTTTGGGATTTCGAATCTATGGAAGCTATGGTTATTGATCCCGGATGTTATAATGAAAATGAAGAATCTCAAATTATTGAGTTCATAATTAAAGAGAATCTTATTCTCAAATATTTAATAAATACGCACTGCCACATTGATCACGTTTTGGGTAACGCATTTATAAAGAATAAATTCAATTGTACATTCTTTGCCCCGGAATTAGACATGCCGTTATTAAATAATTTAATGTCGCAATCGGAATTGTTCGGATTTAAAGCGGCAAAATCACCTACACCTGACAAATTTATTACTGAAGATTTAAAACTAAATTTAGGTGAAAATTATTTTACATTTCTTTTTACGCCGGGACATACAGCGGGGGAATTTTCAATTTTATTTGATAACTTTTGCTTTAGCGGAGACGTTTTATTTTTAGATGGAATAGGAAGAACTGATCTGCCTGGCGGTGATTATAATACCCTGATTAATTCTATAATTAAAAAATTACTCGTTTTACCTGATAATACCGAAGTATTTCCTGGTCATGGAGATAAAACAACAATCGGATATGAAAAACTTAATAATCCATTTTTAAATTAAGATAGATTGATTATAACGTTTTGATTAGATAATTTTTAGGTTATAACAAATTCATTATGCAAATGATTGAAAAAAGTATATTTAAAAATAATTCTTTGAAATTAACGTTTTCATTGATAAGCGTTCTCTTATTTGTTTATATAATTCTTTTCGAATTTATTCTACCTATTAATCAAATTTTACCCAAGCCTTCCATTTTGATTGAATCAATTCCTAGTTTAATAAATGATAAAAGTCTTGTCAATAGTTACTTCTATACATTATCCATTGTCTATCTTACATTTATCGCGACATATTTTATAATTAGATTTTTTTTTAGTACTCTTCTAAAATTTGCAATATCCTTTCAGAATATTCTTTCATTTTTTAAATCATCTGAATATATTCTCCCGATTTTTCTAATTTTAATTTTCAATCTTTGGTTTGGCGAAGCAGATTACGGAGAAGTAATCTTTACAATTATTATCTTAATGGCTGTTTTAAAAACCGTAGTTTTGGAGAAATCAGTAAAAGTTAAAGAAGAATATATTTCTTCGGCATTAAGTTTAGGACTAGGCAAAAAGGAAATAATAAATAAAGTAATTTGGAAATCCGTTCAGCCGGATGTTTACGGTGTATTCCTGAAATATCATTTTCTAATTTGGACATATGTTTTAGTTTACGAATTTATAAATAAGACCGATGGAATTGGTAATAGTATTCATAACATGCTTAGGTATAAGGATTTTGTTTATCTTCTACTGATAATTATTGTTTTGATCATTACTCTAACAATCTTCTCATATTTGATGAAAATTATTAAATCAAAATATTTCTATTGGGAAAGTTTGGATGAATAAAACTATATTAACTGCCGAAAATATTTCTAAACAGTTTACCGATAAAGTTGGATATAAAATTCATCTTTTGGAAAATATTTCACTCTCGTTAATGCAGAATGAATTTCTTACAATACTTGCTCCCAAAGGTTCCGGAAAAACTTCTTTATTAAAAATAATGGCTGGTTTAGAGAAACAATCAAGCGGTAAAATTTTTACACAAGAAAATAACATCCCTTTTATTCCATCCTTGCCGTCGTCATTTCCTTGGCTAAATGTTTTTGATAATATTTGTTTTAATTCAAATCTTAAAAAAGATGAGATTGATAAAATTATAAATTTGGTTGGTTTGGCGGGCTATGAAGATCATTTCCCTCATAATAAAAGTGAAGGATTCAGATTTAGAATATCATTAGGAAGGGCATTGGCAGTTGATCCGAAACTAATTGTAATAGATGAACCATTCAATAATTTGAAAGACAAAACCCGTGAAGAAATATATATTCTTTTAAGAAAGGTTTATAACGAAACAAAAATATCAATTGTATTTGGAACAACAAATATTACGGAAGCAATTTTTTTATCAGATAATATTCATTTGATGAAGAAAAACCCGGGTGAAATTATTGAATGTGTAAAGGTTAATTTCCCTGCTGAAAGAAATTTGGATGTTATTGAAAAAAATGAATTTAAACTCCTTAGAAATAATATTGAAGAAACCTTTAAAACTAATCTTACCAATAAATTTTACAACTTTTCCGTTTAATTATGAAAAATAAAAACGAATACCTTGATAATCTTAGAAAAGAAGCTAAACTTGGCGGTGGGATTGAAAGAGTTTCTAGTCAGCATAATAAAGGAAAATTAACGGCAAGAGAAAGAATTGAACTTTTGGTTGATGAAGGAAGTTTTGATGAAATTGATATGTTTGTTAAACATAGATCAAATGATTTTGGAATTGATAAACAAAAATTTTTGGGAGATGGAGTAATTACCGGATTTGCAAAAATTAACAAAAGACCAATTGCAATTTTTAGTCAAGATTTTACGATATTCGGCGGTTCATTATCGGAAGCGCACGCGGAAAAAATTTGCAAACTTATGGATATGGCATTGAAGATCGGTATTCCAATTATTGGATTAAATGATTCGGGAGGAGCCAGAATTCAAGAAGGAGTAGTAAGCTTAGGAGGTTATGCTGAAATATTTCTACGTAATACCTTAGCGTCTGGCGTTGTACCCCAAATTTCAGCGGTCTTGGGTCCATGTGCCGGCGGTGCGGTTTATTCTCCGGCTATAACCGATTTTATTTTTATGACTAAGAAAACAAGCCACATGTTTGTTACAGGTCCAAATGTTGTAAAAACCGTAACACATGAAGAAGTCTCTTTCGAACAATTAGGCGGAGCGGAAACTCATACTTCAAAGAGCGGAGTAGCGCATTTTGCCTTTGATAGTGAAATTGAAGTGCTGAATAACATAAGGAAATTACTTGATTATCTTCCATTGAATTGGAAAGATAGTCCTGTTGAGAAAGATTTTGATTATACCGAAAATTTACTGATGCCTGAACTTGATGAAATCATTCCGGAAAATTCCAATAAACCATACGATATGCACAAAGTTATATTTAAAATTTTAGATGACGGCGAATTTTTAGAAGTTCAGGAAAATTTTGCCGAAAATATAATAATTGGTTTTGGAATAATAGGAGGTTTAAAAGTTGGAATTATCGCACATCAGCCGGCAGTCTTAGCGGGTGTTTTAGATATTAACGCGTCTGTAAAAGGCGCAAGATTTGTAAGATTTTGCGACGCGTTTAATATTCCATTATTGGTTTTTGAGGATGTTCCGGGATTTTTGCCGGGAACAGAACAAGAATGGGGCGGAATAATAAAACATGGCTCAAAATTACTTTTTGCTTTTAGTGAAGCAACAGTTCCAAAAGTTACTGTTATTACTCGAAAAGCGTATGGCGGCGCTTATGATGTAATGAATTCCAAACATATTCGCGGCGATTTTAATTTTGCATGGCCTTCAGCGGAAATTGCCGTAATGGGTCCAAAAGGCGCGGTTGAAATTATATTTAAAAAAGAAATCCAATCTGCGGAAAATCCCGGAGAAAAACTCAATCAAATGTTAAACGAATATATTGAGAAATTTACAAGTCCGTATATTGCCGCGGAAAGAGGTTATATTGATGATGTAATTAAACCGAGTGAAACTAAAATTAAACTAATTAATGCATTTCAATTATTGAAAACAAAAGTAGACTCGAACCCAAAGAAAAAACATTCTAATATTCCATTATGATTATTATTAACTCTTCTTACAATAATAATTTGTAAAATATTTGTAAATTTATTTTGATTAATAAAGAAATTTACAAGAGGTGAAAAAATGAAACTCAGATATTTTTCACATTCGGCATTTGAAATTACGACTAATAGCGGTATAAAAATATTAATTGATCCGTTTTTAGATGATAATCCTACTTCACCTGTAAAATCCAAAGATGTAAGTGCAGATTATATAATTTTAACACATGGACATGGTGATCATATTGGAGACGCATTTAAAATTGCCAAAAGAACTGATCCGACGTTTATTTGCGTTAATGAATTAGCCAATTACTGTATTTCAAAAGGTTATAAAGCTCATAATATGCACATTGGCGGAGCACATAATTTTGAATTCGGCAGAATTAAATTTACTATCGCTCATCATGGATCACAAACTCCCGACGGAACTTACAGCGGAGAGCCATCAGGTGTTCTCATAACTATTGAAGATATAACAATTTATCATACGGGTGATACCGCGCTGTTTTTAGATATGAAACTTATTGGCGAAATGAATAAAGTTAAGTATATGCTGCTCCCGATAGGTGATAATTTTACAATGGGAATTGAAGATGCGGTTAAAGCCGTAGAATTTGTTAATCCGGAATTTGCCATTCCGATTCATTATAATACATTCCCGGTGATAAAAGCAGATCCGAATATTTTTAAAAAGCAAGTTGAGTCGGTTGGAAAAAAATGTATTATTTTGAATTTTGGGGAAGAGTTGGAATTGTAATTCTAATTATTAAGCATTAGTTTTTGACTTCTAAAAAAGTATTATTAAATTATAGATATTCGGGTTTTCATGTCAAATGTTATAGCAATAGCGAATCAGAAGGGCGGTGTTGGTAAAACGTCTACGGCAATCAATTTATCAGCCTCGATTGCGGCAGCAGAGTTTAAAACTTTATTAATTGATATTGATCCGCAGGCAAATTCATCTCACGGTTTGGGAATTTACAATAATGAAAATTCAATCTACAACGTTTTAATCGGGTCTGCAGCGATTGAAAACTGCATTATTAATTCTTATATGCCAAATCTTGATATTCTTCCTTCCCATATTGATTTAGTAGGTGCCGAAATTGAAATTGTAAGTCTTGAAAATAGAGAAAAATTATTAAAAGAAGCGCTTAATGTTGTAAGATTAAGTTATGATTATGTAATTATAGATTGTCCGCCTTCATTAAGTTTGTTGACGTTGAATGCATTAACTGCGGCCGATTCTGTGATTATTCCGGTTCAGTGTGAGTATTTTGCGCTTGAAGGTTTGGGACAATTATTAAATACAATTAACATTGTAAAAAAACAGCTTAATACAAGTTTGGCAATTAATGGCGTTTTACTTACAATGTATGATCAAAGATTGAACTTATCAAATCAAGTAGTTGCAGAAGTTAATAAATATTTCGGCGAAAAGGTATTTTCAACTATTATACATAGAAATGTTAAAATTTCGGAAGCGCCGAGTCATGCCAAACCTGTAATATTATATGATGCTATTTCTACAGGAGCAAAAAATTATATTTCACTGGCATCAGAAGTAATTAGCAGATGTAATCATAAACAATTGAGTCAATAATAAAATGAATGATAAGAACAAAGTTGCTCTTGGCAGAGGACTTGAAGCGCTTTTAAATCCCTCAAATAAAATTAATCAACATGAAAATATCGATCTATCGAGCAAGAACATCAAATCTGACGATGGAATTTCGAATGATATTTTGGTAAAAATTAATATTGAAGATATTTCTCCAAATCCGTATCAGCCGAGAACCGAATTTGACGCGGAATCTTTGTCAGAATTAAAACAATCAATTTTACAAAATGGATTAATTCAACCGATTACCGTAAGACGAAATACCGCAAATAAATATGAACTAATTTCCGGTGAGCGAAGGTTAAGAGCAATTAAGGATATTGGATATAAAACAATTCCGGCATATATAATTGTTGTTGAGTCAAAAGAAGCAATGGTGGCGCTTGCTTTAATTGAAAATATACAAAGAGAAAAATTAAACGCTATTGAAATTGCTCATGCTTATAAAAGATTAATAGATGAATGTAATCTTTCTCAGGAAGAAGTTTCTGAGAGAGTCGGTAAAGATAGAACCACAATAACCAACTCGATTCGTTTGTTAAAATTGCCCGTTGAAATTCAAAATAGTCTAGTGAAAGATGAAATTTCTGCCGGACACGCAAGAGCTTTAATTAATATTTATGATGAAAAATTACAGCTTCAACTTTTAGAAAAAATTAAAAAACAAAATCTCTCTGTAAGAAAAGTAGAACAGATTGTTAAAGATTTGCTTAGCGGTAAAAAAGATGTAAAAAAAGATATTGTAAATTCGAACGACCAAGATCTTATTTCGCAAAGAGATATTGAAAACAAATTAAGAATTGTTTTTGGAACTAAAGTAAGCTGTAGACAAAGAAAAGACGGGGCGGGACAAATAACAATTGATTTTTATTCAAATGACGAACTTGATAGACTTTTCGAATTATTTGACATCATTGAAAAAGCTAATTCATAAATTAATTCTCATTCTTATTTTTTCCTATGTCAATGTATTCACACAAAACATTGACACGGATTCTACGTCTAATGATTCGGATGCTGATACTGTTTTTGTAATGACAAAATCACCGACCGGAGCAATGTTAAGAAGTATGTTGATTCCCGGATGGGGACAATTTTATAATGAATCATATTGGAAAATCCCGATTATTTGGGGAGCATCAGCATGGTTCATTTATGCTTGGGATAGACAAAATACAAAATACTATTATTATAAAGATTTGTATAAAAACAGTCTAACAGCAACTGCAAGCGGAAACGCAGACTATAAAAAGTTGAGAAATTTTTATAGGGATGACAGAGATTTGTTTGCAATTTATTTAGGGTTAACGTATTTCTTAAATTTTATAGATGCTTATGTTGACGCACATTTATTTGATTTTAACGTAGGGATAAACAATTTTACAAATGAACCCGAACTAAGGATAAAGTATAATTTTTAACTATGACTAATAATTACATTGTTTGTCAAAATTGCGGGGAAGAAAACCCACTGTTTTTCAGTAAATGCGGTAAGTGCCATCATTATTTACGCGCAACTGTTCCGAATATAGATTTTTGGAGTACAGTATGGAAGATTTTTGAAAATCCGGTTGATGGGTTAAAAAATGTTATTTATGCCGAACATAAAAATTTTATTTCATTCTTAACTTTTTTTGTTTCAGTTAAATTCTTATTAATTTCTGCTTTTATTCAATCATTTTTTGATGATGGAGTTGTAAAATCCGGAAGTTTTATTTATAATTTACTTCTACAGTCATTGATATACTCAATTTTTTTAATTGTATTTTCAGCTTTAGTGAATTTGGTCATTAAATCGGTTTCAAAATCAAAATTTAAAAATACATTTTCTGTAATTTTATATTCATTTATACCATTAGCTCTCACGCTTTTTTTTCTAACTCCAATTGAATACGGTATTTTTGGAAAACATTGGTTTATATTTAATCCATCGCCATTTTTGATCAAAACCATACCAGCATATATATTAACAATTATTGAAGGAATTTTTATTGTTTGGAGTCTATTTATTTTTTGGAAAGGCGTTAAACTGCTATCTGATTCTACATTATTAACAACAGCATTGACTTTAGTTTTTATAATATCATTAGGCTCTATTATTTATTTTGTGCCTTATATAATTATTTAATAATATTAAGATAATTGATTATAATTCCATATCTTAAACCTCTGCCGCTCACAAATATTTTATCTATTTTTTTTATTTTCATTATTGCTTCAAGGATTAAAATTCCGGCAAACAACACATCTTCTCTTCCTTCTACAACCGAGCCGTAAAGTTCTTTCATTTTATAATCCGGAATTTTTTGCAATTCCGTTTTCATTCTCAAAATATCTTCAAATGTCAACTCCGAGGCCTCAACTTTCACTTCATCATATTCATGTAGATTTTGCTTAATGCACGTTAATGTTGTAGGTGTTCCGGCAACAGCAATTGTCGGTAAAGTATCCGGAATAATTTTTTCAATTGGGTTAAAAATTTCATGGAGATATTTCAAAGCATTATTTACTTCATTATCATTTTTTGTTGAATCCTTGAAAAAATTTTCTGTCAAGCTTACTACACCGACTTGAAAACTATGCTTAAATAAAATGTTATTATTATTACCGTAAATTACCTCTGTGCTGCCGCCGCCAATATCAATAACCATTTTAGTAATAAGTTCGGGTATTGAGGAAGACGCTCCAATAAAAGAAAGCTCGGCTTCCTTTGTTCCGTTGATGATTTCAATATTGAAATTTAATTTTTCTTTTATAATTTTTAATATTTCTTCAGAATTTGAGGCAACTCTCATTGCGTTTGTCGCGTTTAGCAAAACCTTTTCACAATTATATTCGTTTGTTTTCTCTTTATATAATGTCAATATTTTTATAAGATGCTCAATTCTATCTTGCTTGATTTTTTTACCCGGGAGCAAATCTTTACCAAGTCTGGGAGAATTATATAAATTCAACAAAGGGAATAGCTTATTATTTTCAATTTTGGCAATTAATAATAAAACTGTATTGGATCCGATATCAATACTTGCAATGTTCATAAATTCTTATTTTCAATTGAGTTAAAGAATTGTTATTTTCAAATTCAAAATAAATTGATGTTCTAAATATAATTCAGAATAATGAAAATTAAAGAAAAAGAATTTGAAGAAGTACTAGAAAATTTAAAATCGATTGCGACTCAAATGGGCGCAAAAGTAAGATTTGAACGAGGTGATTTTAAAGGCGGTTATTGCATTGTAAAAGAAAGTAAAGTTATTGTTTTAAATAAATTATCTACAAATCAAAGAAAAGTAATTACACTTTCAGCCGCGCTAAAAGAACTTGGAATTGATGACATTTACCTGCCTCCAAAATTACGAGAAATTATTGAAGAAATGGATGAGACAAAATGAAAATATTGATAATAAACGGACCAAATTTAAATTTGCTTGGAAAAAGAGACGAAAATCAATATGGAGCATTGACATTAGAGGATATAGAAAAATTAATTAAATCTGAATTTCCAAATGACGATTTTACTTTTTATCAAAGCAATATTGAAGGGGAGATTGTAACGGAAATTCAAAATGCACCAAAAAACTTTAGCGGACTTTTAATAAATCCCGGAGGATATACTCATACTTCCGTTGCAATAAGGGATGCCTTGGAAATTATTAAAATCCCCAAAATAGAAATTCACTTATCAAACGTTTCCTCAAGAGAAGACTTTAGAAAAGTATTAATTACTACTGCAAGCACAAATGGATATATCTCGGGATTTAAAGAAAACGGTTATCTTGCCGGAATCTATTTATTGAAAAAGATGTGTAACACATAATTTTAGCTTGCTCCCGCTTAAAAAATAACGATATACGCAATTCTGGAACTATATTCATAAGTATGGTTTGTTGAAAATTTTCATACGTAATTTCGAATATTAATTCTTGTTGTAATTTTTTAGAATGACGAAGAAATCAATTGCTTTATTTATTTGATTAACTTTTAGTTAATAAATAAAAAGCTTGTTTCAAGTTTAAAATTAGAATAATGTCAAAACTTGCTATTTTATAATACTTTATATATTTTAGCTAAAGTATAAATCGAGGAAAACATGAAGGATTTCGGCTTAAAAAAACTGTATTACTCTATTTCTGAAGTAAGTAAATTAACCGATTTGGAGCAATATATTTTAAGATATTGGGAAACTGAATTTGAACAATTGAAACCTTCAAAGAACAGAGCCGGAAATAGAATTTATACCAACAAAGATATTAAGATGATACTTCTCATTAAGCATCTCTTACGCGAGGAAAAGTACACTATAGAAGGGGCGAAAAAAATTCTTAGCGATCCGGAAGAATTAAACAAGATAGGCAAAGATAACAATAGCAGTTCAAACAGTTTAAATTCAACAAAAAATGTTGTTCCTGAATTAGAGTATCAAGAACATAGAGATATTAAAAAAGATCTTGAAGATTTAAAAAGTTTTCTAATTGATTTAAGATCAAAGATATAATATTAATTTTTAAGATTTTTTTCCAAATAAAATACTGAAAGAATAGAATTTTAAATTTGAGAAGAATTATAAAATTAAATAATTAAAAACATAATCATCACAAAATTATACTTCTAGTAATTATTAACAAAACTTCTTTCACCTAATTCTTTATTTATAAATATCCTAGCAATTGTCAATTCTTTTTGAAATTAAATTTTAATTTTAAAATCGTTATTTTAGATTTGGATTAAATAATATCTTAAATCTTATTTTATTTGAAAGGAAATTTAATGAAACCCTACAATAATTCTTTTGATAAACTTGATACAGCAATTATTAATTGGATGGCAAATAATGGAATTTTTCTCCTGAGAGTAAGTGTTGGAATAGTATTCTTTTGGTTTGGAATTCTCAAATTCTTTCCAGGTGTAAGTCCAGCTCAACAATTGGCAGCAAAAACTATAAATAATTTAACTTTCGGATTTATTCCTCCTGAAATTTCAATTAACCTTTTAGCCTTATGGGAAGTATTGATAGGTATTGGTCTTTTAACCGGAGCATTTATGCGCGCGACACTTTTTTTGCTGTTTTTACAAATGATTGGAACGCTGACTCCGATTTTCATTTTTCCCAACGAAGTTTTCACTCAAATACCGTATGCTCCAACTTTGGAAGGACAGTATATAATAAAGAATTTAGTAATCATTAGTGCAGGAATTGTATTGGGCTCTAAAGTAAGAGAAAAACTTTTTTATAAGTGAAATTTTTTAAGAATATTTTCCTTTTTTTCGGTTAAAATAATAATTCAAAGCGGCGTTTAATTATCAAAAAAATAATTCTTTGGCAAAATGTTAATTATTAAGAATTGCTAAATCATTTTGTTAAACGAATCACATTTAAACTCAAAAATCTGCATCAATTGAAAAAATAATAACAATTATCGATTATACGACTTGAGTAAAGGAATTTAAGCAAAATAATAAAAGTTGTTAATCAAAAAACTCATATAATATCAAATTCAACAACAATTTCTAGAATTTCGCTAAAGGCCATTTAATTTTATTTTAATCGTTCTTTTGGGGGAAGAAAATGGGTATGAAATTATTCTATCTTATTTTGTTATTTTTTATTTCAATTATATGTGCAGATGTAAAAGCTAACGGTTTAGAATCAGAGCTAGAAAGCGCTAATGAAATTACGGATTCAGCAAGCAGTCCTTTCTCAATTAATTTTGGAGCAGATTTAGTTTCACGCTACATTTGGCGTGGGATTGAATTTGGAACAGACGCAAAAGGTAATTCCTCGCCTCACTTTCAGCCAACCGGAACTCTCACTTATTCCTTTTCAAAAAGCGGCAGTATGTCATTAGGTTTTTGGGGTTCTTATGGATTTAATGGTAATTTTAGCGAAAGTGATATGTATTTTAATTTATTTTTTGCAACAGATCTTTTAGACTATTCAGTTACTTTCAGCGACTATTATTATCCTTTCCTGAATATTCCATTTACCAATCTCGATTCTGATGGATTTGGAGCACATACAATTGACGCACAAGTTACTCTTTCTTTAAAATCTTATTTACCGATTTACGTTCTTTTTTCAAATAATATTTATAATGATGTTCCGGATAACAAATCACTTTATTTGGAAACTGGATTTTCATTCAACATCAATAATATTAATACCGGAATATTTGTTGGAGCAGCACAAGGAAAAAGTATATGGCACGCTGTTAATTCAGACAAATTTGAGTTTATTAACGTTGGGTTTAAGGTAAATAAAGAAATTAGTATTACAAATGAATATTCATTACCAATCGGTTTGCAATGGATATATAATCATCATTTAAAAAAAACTTATTTAGTCTTTAAAGTTACATTATAACGGGTGCAAAATGAAAAAAAGTATAAAAACTAAATTGTTATTGTCTATTGTTCCATCTGTTATTGTAACAATGCTTATTCTTGTTATTATCTTAATTAAAATGGTTAATGACAGTAATGAAAAATTAGCATATGAATCTTCTTTTGAAACTACAAGAAAATACTCGAATTTATTTAACGGTGAATTTCAGTCGAATCTTTCGTTAATTAAAAGCCTTGCGAAAACTATAGAGGAGAATAAAAGTTCTTCCCGCGAAGAATTTAATAGGATGCTTTACAATTTTCTTGAAAGCAATCCTCAATTTTTAAGTACATCAATGTGTTTTGAGCCTAACTCATTAGATGGAAATGATTCTAAGTGGGCAAATACATCCACAAATGACGAGAATGGCAGATTTATTCCATATTGGATTAGGGAGAACAACAGTATAGTACAAGCAGAATTAACCGGTTATAATGATCCGGCTGCTGATTGGTATTTCGTTCCAAAAAATACAAAACAGCCGTATATAACCAAACCACTATTATATAATAATTCTTTAATAGTTTCTTACTGTATTCCAATTATTAGAAACGGTCAGTTTATTGGTGCGGCATTTGCAGATCAGGAATTGAATTATATTAACAAAAGAGTTTCCGAGATAAAACTTTTTGATACCGGCTACGCATTTATTGTAGATGATCAAGGTACATATATTGCTGATAAAGATACGAAAAAAATAGGAACTGAGAATTTACTGAAAAACGCAAAAACCGATGAAAATCTTTTTGAAATTGCTGATGTAATTACAAATAAGGAAGAACATTTTGTAAACGCGTTTAGCGAGCAGCTTAATACAGATGCAGTAATGTTTCCCGCAAAAATTCCATTAACAAAATGGTATTTGGTTTCTGTTGTTCCTGAAGATGAAATAATGGCATCGGTAAATCATCTGATTTATATGTTAATAATTTTAAGTGTGGTGATAGTTTTATTAATATCAGGGTTAATATACGTCATAACGAACAAAATTACCCAACCTATAAATAAAGCTTTGGTAATGATAAATGAATTGTCAAAAGGTCATCTAAGTATTCGAGTAAATTCTGACAGTCAGGATGAATTTGGACAAATGACTAAAGCTATGGATGAATTTGCAAATAAACTGCAGGTTGAAATTGTCGGCTCAATGAAAAAAATTGCTAGCGGTGATTTGAATGTTGAAATAAATTCAAATGATCATCAAGATGAAATTTCTCCTGCGTTGAATCAAACAATCGGTGCGTTAAATGGATTGATAAATGAATCTAAACTGTTAATTGAAGCGGCAACTCACGGGCGTTTAGAAACTCGCGGCGATGCAAAAAAATTCTCGGGAGTATACCAGGAAATTGTAATTGGCGTCAATACAATTTTGGATGAAGTAATTAAACCGATAAATGAAGCTGAAAAAGTTTTGAGTAAAATGGCTCAAGGAGATCTTGCTGCCCAAATGACTGGTGAATATCAAGGAGATTATCTAAAATTCAAAGATAATATAAATAATTTAGCTGAATCATTTAATGCAGCCATTACACAAGTTACAGAAGCGGTGCAAGCTACGGCAAGCGCTGCAACACAAATTAGTTCCAGCGCTGAAGAAATGGCTTCAGGTGCTCAAGAACAGTCAATGCAGGCAAGTGAAATTGCGGCGGCTGTTGAACAAATGACAAAAACAATTTACGAAACCACTGAAAATACAAACTATGCTTCGGATGCTAGTAAGAATGCAAAGAAATTTGCCTATGACGGCGGTAAAATAGTTGATGATACAATTATGGGAATGAATAAAATTTCCGAAGTTGTAATTAAAAGTGCCGAGAAAGTAAAAGAATTAGGGAACAGCAGCAATAAGATCGGAAACATAATTCAAGTGATAGATGAAATTGCAGATCAAACAAATTTACTTGCTCTTAACGCTGCTATTGAATCAGCAAGAGCCGGTGAACAAGGCAGAGGTTTTGCTGTTGTTGCTGATGAAGTGAGAAAATTAGCGGAAAGAACATCCAATGCTACAAAGGAAATTGCCGTTATGATAAGTCAAATTCAAAAAGATACCAATACTGCAGTTGAATCTATGATTGAAGGAACGGAAAAAGTTGAACAAGGTAAAAACTTAGCTGTCAAAGCAGGTCAGTCATTGAAGGAAATTATAAAAGGAAACGAACAAGTGGTTGACCTTATTACTCAAGTTGCAGCTGCAAGTGAAGAACAGTCCGCCACATCAGATCAAATAAGTAAAAACATTACAACAATTAGCAATGTTACTCAGGAAAGCGCTTCCGGTTTACAGCAAATTGCTCATGCTTCGGAAGACTTGAATAAACTTACTGTCAATTTACAGAACTTGGTTTCAAAATTTAAATTGGTATCAGTTGCAAAAAATGAAATGTATAATATAGAAAACAAAAGAAAAAAAGTTTCTAGTTATGCTTAAATACTAAATTGATTTTGTATTATATTATCGTAGAAATTAGCGTTCAAAAATCAATTTTAATCATTTCTTCACAGCAAACTTTGATAGGTTATTTTAAACCTATCAGAGTTTGTTATCAAATTTAGTTAATCAAATCTTATATAAATATGAAAAACAATTAAAGAATTAAAATGGTAATTATTTTCATCAAACATTTTTTTATATTTTAAGGCGAATATAAAGAAAAAACATATGCAAAACGGTGATAATAAATTATTCATAAAAAATATGGTTTGTCCGCGCTGTATAAAAGTTGTAAAGGACGAATTGAATAAATTAAATGTAAAAGTTAGATCTGTAGTTTTGGGTGAGGTTGAAAGCGAACTACCAAAGGAAAGACTTCCGATGGAAAAAATTGAAAAAATGTTATTGGAAAATGGATTTGAACTTATTGATGATAAAAATTCTAAGATTATTGAAAAAGTGAAAAACGAAATTATTTCGGTTTTAAATGAATATGAAGGAGAAGAGATAACTAATATCAATTTCCCTAATTTTTTGACAAAAAAAATCAACAAAGATTACAATTATATCAGTTCCATATTTTCAAAAACTGAAGGGATTACAATTGAGCATTACATTATTCTTCAAAAAATTGAAAAAGTGAAAGAGTTTCTTAAATATAACGAACTTACTCTAAGCCAAATAGCCTACCATCTGGGTTACAGCTCAGTGCAGCATTTATCAAGACAGTTTAAAAAAACTACCGGAATGACCGCAAGCGAATTTAAAAACAATATTTCAAACCAAAGAAAATTTATCGATTCTGTTATTTAATTTCTTGACCCAAGTCAAAATAATATAACATTTTCGGGGAAATGTATAACGCAACATTTCCGCATTGTTACTATTTTTGCATAAACATTAGGAGGAAAAAATGAAAGAAAAAAAAATAAATATCGTAGGAATGAATTGCCATCATTGCGTTATAGCGGTCGAAAATGAATTGAAAGAATTAGGAATTGATTTGCTTGATGTAAAAATCGGTTCAGCTGATATCAAATACGATGAAACTAAAATATCTGACGATGATATTGCCAAAGCAATTGATGAAGCCGGTTTTAAATTAGTCAATTAAAAGTAAGTTATACAATAGTTTGTAACTCCTTTGAGTAATCTTTGGACTTCAGTATTGCTAATAAAATTTTAACATTATTTTAGTGAAAGAAAATTTTGAAAATGAAAGATGATATTCTAAATTATAATATACACGTTAGCGGAATGACATGTGCAAGTTGTGTCGCAAGAGTTGAGAAAGTGCTTAATAAAATTGAAGGAATTCAAAATGCTCAAGTTAATTTTGCAGCCGAAAAAGTTTCATTTAATATAATTGACAATAAAGTAGACATTAAATCCGCCGCACAACAATTGGAAAAATACGGTTATATTCTTGACCTTAACTCCGTGTTGAAAGATGAGAAACCTGAGTCTGAAACTGTTGATAGAACTGACGAAGTTTTTGAAAATAATGATTTGCTTAAAGATTTCCGTTTGGCATTAATATTTACTGTACCGGTTTTTATTATCAGCATGCTCAGCGTTATGTTAAGCGATTGGCCTATAAGCTCTGATTATACCAATAAAATTTTATTGATTTTAACTACACCGATAATGTTCATTCCCGGGAAAAGATTTTTTAAAGTCTTTTGGACAAACTTAAAGCATTTTTCTTTTGAAATGAATTCACTTGTTTCAATCGGTACAGGAGCCGCATTTTTATACAGTGCTTTTGCGTCATTATTTCCGGATCTTATATCAGATAAAGGAATTGTTCCACATGTTTATTTTGATACTTCAGCTGTAATCATTACGCTGATTTTAATGGGAAAAGTTTTAGAAAATAATGCTAAGAAAAAAACCAATTCTGCAATAAAAAAATTGATAGAATTAAAACCCAAAGAAGCAACAATTTTGGAAAATGGAAAAGAAATTAAAATACCTCTGAATCAACTTAAATTAGGTCAATCAGTAATTGTAAAGCCGGGAGAAAAAATTGCTGCCGATGGAAAAATTATAAATGGGTTTTCTACAATTGACGAATCAATGATAACAGGTGAAAGTATTCCTGTTGAAAAAAGAACCGGCTCGTTAATCATTGGCGGTACAATCAATAAAAATGGAACATTTGTTTTTGAAATTACAGCTCTCGGTAATAACTCGGTACTTGGTCAAATAATTAAGTTAGTTGAAGATGCACAAGGTTCTAAAGCTCCAATTCAAAAATTGGCTGATAAAATTGCAGGCGTATTTGTTCCAATTGTAATTGCAATTGCAATATCAACTTTTTCTTATGGCTGATTTTCGGCATGGAAAATTCTTTTATAACTTCAATGATTAATGCTGTAGCTGTTTTAATTATTGCTTGTCCGTGCGCGCTGGGATTGGCAACACCAACCGCAATAATGGTAGGAACCGGTTTGGGTGCAAATAGAGGAATTTTAATTAAAAACGGTGAAAGTTTGGAAATTGCCCATAAAATAACAACAATTGTACTTGATAAAACCGGAACAATAACTGAAGGATGTCCTATTGTATCTAACGTAGTTGCAAATAATATTTCCGAAATTGAATTATTGTCTATTGTGGGATCAATAGAAAAAAGGTCTCAACACCCGATTGCCGAATCAATTGTTAATTATGCAGAAATTAAAAATTCGGTATTTTATGAATTCGAATCGTTTAATAATATAGACGGATTTGGTGTTTCCGCAATTGTTAACGGGAAAATGGTAATTGCGGGAAATAAAAATTTAATGTCCCAATATTCAATTAATATTGAAGATGTAAAAAGTAATTATAATGAATTTACAAAATCGGGAAAATCAATAGTATTTGTTGCAATTGACGGAGAATTAAAAGGATTAATTTCCATCGAGGATCCGATAAAATCAACCGCTAAAAGTGCTATTGAAAATATTAAACAAAACGGACTTGAAGTTGTGATGATAACCGGGGATAATAAAAGAACTGCTGAATCAATTGCGGCAAAAATCGGAATTGAAAATTATTTTGCGGAAGTTTTGCCTGAAGGAAAATCACAAATTATTAAAGAATTTCAGCAAAAAGGAAAAATTGTGGCAATGGTTGGCGATGGAATTAACGATGCTCCGGCATTGGTTACTGCCGACTTGGGCATTGCAATTGGAACCGGGACAGATGTAGCTATTGAGTCTTCGGATATAACTTTAATTAAAGGAAATTTAAATGATGTTCTTTCGGCGATAATAATATCCAAAAAAACAATTAGAACAATTAAGCAGAATTTATTTTGGGCGTTTATATATAATGTTATTGGAATTCCTCTTGCTGCATTGGGAATTCTTAATCCAATGATGGGAGCTTTGGCAATGTCGTTCAGTTCGGTTTCAGTAATTTCAAATTCACTGCGGTTAAAAAAAGTTAAAATTTAAGTTCGTTACAGTTTTGACCAAAAACATATAATAATTTTGTAACAAAATTTTATAATTGTATAACATAATTGATTTTTTTATAATTACCTTATAAATATCACAATAAAAAATAATTGAAAAATTTTTTTTACATATCGCAAAAAAATAAAAAGAGAATTTCTTTTTTTCTTTTGATCAATTTTATCCTTTATACATTTTTTGTCGGTTTCCCAAAAGAATATTGCGATAAAATATGCGCAGCAAATATTTCGGAAAAATGCGATTGCTCCTCGAACGGCGGAATGAATTGCTGCAATATGATGGAAACGAAATCGAAGCATAATTCTGCAAACACAAGTCTTAGAATTATAAATAGAAGCTGCAGCTATGAATATGCAATTTCTGAAAATAATTCGTATGTTGTGCCGAAAGTAAATGAAAGTAAAATTGAATTATTTATTAGCACGGAAATTATAGTCGAAAAAGAAAAATTATCATTTAAAAACAAGTTCATCTTCCAAAATTCATTTTCTGATATTGGTCCGCCAATTTATATAACGGTTTCATCTCTTTTAATATAATCCCTCTCCAACTCAATTTGATTTCCACGAAATTGGAAATCGTCGCATAATTATTTCAATTATCAAGTAAATAAATATTTTAATTCAAATTTTCGACGGGGAAATAATGAAGTCAAAATCGTTTTTCTTTGTTGTGATATTGTTGTTGATTTTTAATAATAATCCAGCACAAGAAAATCATAGTAGTTTAAATAGCTTAATTAACAAAGCTATTGAATTGAATCCAAAGCTTAAAATGCTTGAAGCGAAAAAAAATAGCTCCGAAAAGAGAGTGTCCATTAATTCTAACCTGCCTGATCCAAATCTTACATTGGGAATTATGAGTTTGCCGACTAATACTTTCTCATTCACTCAAGAAGCGATGACAGCAAAAGTTATTGGATTAAGTCAAGCAGTTCCGTTTCCCGGAAAATTAAATAAAACGGCGGAAGTTTTTAACAAAGATGTTGAAATTACAAAAGAGGAATTGAATGATTCAAGAAATGAAATTATTAATAATGTAAAACAAGCTTATTATGATCTTAACTATATTCGCGAAGCTTTGAAGATTAGCGGGCGCAGTAAAGAAAATCTGGAAAGAATAGTTTCAGTAGTAAGAACCAAATACATGGTTTCAGAAGCGACTCAGCAAAATTTAATTCAAGCTGATCTGGAACTATCAAAAATTAGTGATAAAATTGCGGAATTAAAAGGCAGTGAAAGAACAAATGTTTCAATACTAAATTCATATGTCTTGCAGGATCCCGAAACTCCGATCGAAACAGAAGAAATTTCTGAGTTGGATTCGACTGATTTGAATATTGATAATTTAATTAATACAGCAAAACAGAACAGACCTTTCCTGAAAGGTATTCAATTGAAAAAGAATAAATCTTTGATAATGGAAAACCTTGCTGAATATGAATTTTATCCCAATTTTAATTTTACCGTTCAATATTCTCAAAGAGACAGAATTGCCGAAACAAATATGCCTTTGAATGATTTTATTTCATTCCTTGTCGGCTTAAACATCCCAATAAACTACGGAGGGAAAAAATCTGCAAAAATTGAAGAATCGCAGATAATGCAGAGAATGTATGACGATGAATATGATAACGCGATTCAACTTTTAATCAAAAGCTTTAGTGAAGGACTATCCAAACTTAAGGAATTGAAAGAACGTGAAAGGTTAAACAGAGATGGGCTGCTGCCTCAGGCGAAGCTATTATTAAAATCGGCCATGGCAAACTATCAAGTGGGAAAAACAGATTTTATTAATGTTCTCGATGCCCAAAATAAAGTGTATGAAGCTGAAACAAACCTTTACAAAATTAAAATTCAATATTATAAGGAATTAGCGAAACTTGAATTTTTGTGCGGGCATTCTGAATTACAAAAAAGCAATCAATAATAATTTTTGAATTATTAAATATATGTGAATTGTTGAAGTACAAGTTTAAGTTAAAATAGAAATTGCAATATTTTGTGAAACTTGTAATTAAATGTATTCCATAATGAAAATTTTATATTTTCAAGACAATCAAGATTTATGTAAATAGAATAAATATTCGGAAATTGTAAAAGCATTTAGCGGAGAAATTTTAATGAATTATAAAACATATTTATCATTAGCAATTATAGCCATAGCAGTTATAATAAGCGTTTACTTATGGAATTCAAATTCACAAAGTAAAATAAGTATTGCCAGCGAAAAACAACTATATACTTGCGGAATGCACCCGGAAATTATTTCGGAAGAACCTGGTAATTGTCCGGTTTGCGGAATGAAACTGGTACCCAAAAACAAATCCGATTCTGCAATTAACGGCGAAAGAAAAATTCTTTATTGGCGTGCTCCGATGGACCCAAACGAAATTTATGATAAACCCGGAAAATCCAAAATGGGAATGGACCTTGTTCCGGTCTATGATGATAATATTGAAGCTGGTAGTATTGTGCAAATCGACGGCGTAATTCAGCAAAATATGAATGTCAAAATTTCTTCTGTGGAAGAAAAAGAACTTTCCGGTGAAATATTTACAAACGGAGTTTTAACAACAGACGAACGCAATGAATACATTGTTACTACAAAAGTCAATGGATGGATTGAAAAATTATATGTTAATTATACAGGACAAAAAATTACAAAGGGTCAAAAGTTAGTTGATATATATTCTCCAGAATTAGTTTCAGCACAGCAAGAACTTCTTACGGCTTTAGATTATCAAAACTCAACAAATTTGATGGAAGATTCCGAAATTTCAAATAGTGGAAATCAGCTTGTTAAAAATACAATCCAAAAACTTCTTCTTTTAGATATTTCTAAAAGTAAAATAGATGAAATTATTAGAACCAAAGAGATAGAAAAGTATTTGACTTTGTACGCTCCGACAAATGGAACTGTTTTATTAAAAAATGTTATTGAAGGTGAAAAAATAATTGCTGGGAAACAGCTTCTGCATATCGCTGATTTGTCAAATCTTTGGCTCAAAGCAGATATTTATGAAAGTGAATTGAGCAAGGTGAGTATTGGTTCTTCGGCAAAAATCAATTTTACATATTTACCTGAAAAAACATATTCAGGTATTGTTGATTTTATTTATCCAACTGTCGATCCCCAAACAAGAGTTGTGCAATTAAGAATGAATATTAAAAATATAAATGGAGAATTAAAACCGGAAATGTTCGCAAATGTTCAAATAAAAGGAAATAGTTTTGGAATATATCCAGTTGTATCTGAATCTTCTATAATTAGAAGCGGAAAACATAATGTAGTTATTCTTTCTTTTGGTGAAGGGAAATTTAAGCCAGTTGAAGTTCGCTTGGGAGCTTATTCAAATGGATTTTATCAAATTCTGTCAGGATTAAATGCAGGTGATAAAATAGTTTCATCAGCTCAATTTATGATCGATTCCGAGAGCAGTTTAAAAGCCGCGGTTAATGCATATGCCGCTGAAGTAAATGATGTTAAAAGTAAAGCAAATATCGGCAAAGTTGAGTCAAATGTAAATTCTAAAGTCGAACAAGAACACGGCGAATCAATTATAAGAGAAGGAATAATAAATGTTATTGAAATTGACAAAAACAAAGATGGAAAAGTCTTTCAAGATATGATGGATTGGAACGTTATTTCAGATAAAGATGGCAAATGCATTTTATGCAATATGAACTTAAAAGAAGTAACTATTGATGAAGCAAAAAAGAATTTACAAGAACATGGTTATGACTATAAATAAGCATAAAGTTCTTGGCAAATAATTAAGTGATCTTACGGAATTTTCTTTCACTAAGTATAAAAAATTATTTAACAGGAAGCGGGTAATTATGGAGAAAATATATGCAAGTTCAAGAAAATAATAAAGATAGATTTATTGCAAAGCTAATTGAATGGTCTATTAATAATAAATTTATGGTAATAATTTTAACCGCCGCATTAATTGGCGGCGGAATATGGGCAGTAGAAAATACAGCAGTAGACGCGCTTCCGGATTTAAGCGATGTGCAGGTAATAATTTATACAGAATTTCCTGGTCAAGGTCCGCGAATAGTTGAAGATCAAGTAACTTATCCATTAACTACAAAAATGTTATCAGTTCCTTATGCACAAGACGTAAGAGGATATTCGTTTTTCGGTTTTTCCATGGTTTATATAATTTTTGAAGATGGAACAGATATTTATTGGGCAAGAAGTAGAGTTCTCGAATATCTCAATTCTATTCAAAAGGATTTACCGGCAGGAGTCTCTCCAACACTTGGTCCCGATGCAACTGGATTAGGCTGGGTTTATCAATATGTTTTAAAATCGGATAAAAGAAATTTACAGGAATTGAGATCAATTCAGGATTGGTTTCTGCGGTACGAACTTTCATCGCTTCCTGGTGTTTCGGAGGTTGCCAGTATCGGTGGATTTGTAAAACAGTATCAAGTAAATGTTGACCCAAATAAATTATCATCATTTGGAATTCCGTTGCAGAAAGTTAAAACAGCGATTAAAGAAAACAACAATGATGTTGGCGGAAGGCTACTTGAAATCAGTGAAATGGAATTTATGGTCAGGGGACTTGGTTATGTAAAAAGTATAGAGGATTTGCGAAAAATTACAATCGGGATTTCACAAAATTCAGGAACTCCAATTTATTTAAAAGATGTAGCCGAAATTGATATTGGACCGGAATTAAGAAGAGGAATTGCAGAATGGAACGGGGAAGGTGAATCAGTTGGCGGAATTATAGTAATGCGTTACGGTTCAAATGCTTTAGAGGTAATAAAAAGCGTTAAGAAAAGAATCGCTGAATTAAAATCATCGCTGCCTGAAGACGTGCAGATCGTAGATGCATACGACCGTTCTGAATTAATTGGTGCGGCTATAGATAATTTAAAAAGTACTTTATTTGAAGAAAGTATAATTGTTGCTATTGTTATAATTTTATTTTTAATGCACATAAGAAGTTCTTTGGTTGCAATATTTACATTACCTACCGCAGTTTTAGCAGCATATTTAGTTATGAAGTACCAAGGTATAAATGCAAATATTATGTCATTAGGAGGTATAGCAATTGCGATCGGAGCAATGGTAGATGCTTCAATTGTTATGGTTGAAAATGCACATAATCATATGGCCAGCGAACAGAAAAAAGAAAAAGAGAAACAGCGCTCGCATTGGACCGTAATCCTAGAATCGGCAAAAGAAGTTGGTCCTTCAATATTTTATTCGCTCCTTGTAATTACCATTTCTTTTTTACCTGTATTTACTCTTGAACAACAAGAAGGAAGATTATTCAAACCATTGGCATTTACAAAGACTTATTCTATGGCGAGCGCAGCCATTTTAGCGGTAACAATTGTTCCCATACTTATTGGATTTTTTGTTAGAGGAAAAATAAAATCCGAAGAAGAAAACAAATTGACAAAATTACTTACAAAAATTTATCATCCGGTTGTTGATTTCGTTATGGATAAAAGATGGATAGTAATCGCCGCAGCAATAATTATAATTATAATAACTTATATCCCGTATTCTAAACTTGGTTCGGAATTTATGCCGCCGCTATATGAAGGTGATTTACTTTATATGCCTACTACACTTCCTGGAATTTCTATTACAAAAGCAAAAGAAATATTGCAGCAGACTGATAAAATAATTAAATCATTCCCTGAGGTTGAAAGCGTATTCGGGAAAATGGGAAGAGCTGAAACGGCAACAGATCCCGCACCATTATCAATGATTGAAACAACAATTCAGTTAAAACCGCAAAGTAAATGGCGAGAAGGAATGACTGCGGATAAATTAGTCGATGAATTAAATAATGCAATTCAAATCCCCGGGTTAACCAATGCATGGACAATGCCGATCAAAACAAGAATTGATATGTTGTCAACAGGAATTAAAACTCCCGTTGGGATAAAAATAGGAGGACCGGATACTCAGGTTCTTCAGAATATTGGAAAGGAAATTGAAGAAGTTGCGAAAACAATTCCGGGAACTCGCTCAGTTTATGCGGAAAGATCAGCAAGTGGAAATTTTATTGATTTTGAAATAAATAGAAATGCAATCGCAAGATATGGAATATCCATCAATGATGTTCAAGATATAATAATGTCGGCTGTCGGGGGAATGAACATCACAAAAACAATAGAAGGTCTTGAACGATATCCGGTTAACTTAAGATATCAAAGAGATTTTAGAGATAACATTGAAGCTTTGAAAAGAGTGCTGGTTCCTATTCCGAACGGTGGAAATGTTCCTTTGTCTGAATTAGCGGAATTGAAAATAAAAAAAGGTCCGCCTATGATTAAATCGGAGAATGCAAGACCAAATGCATGGGTTTATATCGATTTAAAAGATATTGATGTTGGAACTTATGTAAAACATGCGCAGGAAATAATTAGCAGCCAAATTAAACTTCCTCACGGATACTCAATTATTTGGAGCGGACAATATGAATATATGGAAAGATCCACCGAAAGATTGTATTTGGTAATTCCGATAACTTTATTGTTTGTGATTTTACTTTTATACATAAATACAAAATCGGTGTTAAAGACGTTTATTGTTCTGCTTGCGCTTCCATTTTCGCTGATTGGCGCATTTTGGTTTCTTTATCTTGCCGGTTACAATATAAGCGTTGCTGTTTGGGTAGGAATTATTGCTTTACTTGGTGTTGATGCTGAAACTGGCGTAATTATGCTTCTTTATCTAGACATTGCTTATGATAAATTCAAAAAAAATAATATTCTTAATTCTGTTAGTGATTTAAGAAAAGCTATTTTTGAAGGTGCGGTAAAAAGAATAAGACCCAAAATGATGACTGTAATGACAACTTTGCTTGGACTGTTTCCAATTTTAATTGGAAGTGGAATTGGTTCAGATGTAATGAAAAGAATTGCGGCTCCTATGGTCGGCGGAATAATAACAAGTTTTATAATGGAACTAACAGTTTATCCTGCAATTTATTTTATTATAAAAAAGAGGGAACTTAAAAAAAATTCAAGTTTATACGTAAAATAAGGCAAATGATTTTGTAAAGTTGAAATTTAGAATAAAAATTCGGATTCAAATGATTGGCGAATTTGAATTTAATATTTCATTTTCCTTTAAAATTGAATGTATAAAGTAAGTAATTAAATAGCATTTAGAAAGTATACAATGTTAACAAATAATAAATATTCTGTAATTATAATATTTTACATAATAACATTTTTTACCGCAAATTAAATTCTCAAATTAAAGATTCAACAATTCAGCTAAAGAAGAAAGTTGAAATGACTGTGTACGGTACAAAAACGAAAATGAAAAATATGTCTGTCTGAAAATTGTCTTTGCCGAATGAGATTTAATGAAGTAACAATTGAAAGTGCAAAGAAAAATTTAATTGAATATAAGCATGAAGTAAAAAAATAGAAAAGTTTTTAAATTTGTTTTTATTCTTTATAACAACCACTTTTGCAGTGTAGAATATATTTAAAACAATTCTAAATAATAATAAAATAGAAAGTTGGTATTTTTGAATAACATAGAAGAAAATATAATAATTGTAGGCGCCGGTTTCGGAGGCTTGTATGCTGCCAAGGAATTACTTAAATCCACAAATAGATTTAAAGTAATTTTAATTGATAAAAGAAATTTCCATTTGTTTCAGCCACTACTATATCAAGTAGCCACCGCACAGCTTTCACCTGAAGATATATCTTATCCGGTTAGAGAAATATTTAAAAATAATGCGAATATTACAATCCTTAAAGATGAAGTTAAATCTATCGATTTGGATAATAAATTTATCAATGTAGAATGCGGAAAGATAAATTACAGTAAACTTATTATATCTACAGGAGTCGCGCCTGATTACTTTGGAAATTTTGAATGGGAAAAAATTGTGCCTCCATTAAAAACGCTAGAAGATGCACTGGTTATAAGAAGAAAAATTCTAAATGTTTTTGAGCGAGCAGAATCTGAAATGTTGCATCCCGTAGAAAAAATTCCATTAAATTTTGTAATAATCGGCGGCGGTCCAACCGGAGTTGAACTTGCCGGAGCTTTAGCGGAATTGAGAAAATACTCTCTTAAAAATGAGTTTAGAAAAATAAATCCCGAAAGAGCAAAAATTTATTTAATTGAAGCCGGTAATAGAATACTTTCTAATTTTCCCAATAAGTTAAATGAAAAAGCTAAGGAATTTTTAGAAAAACTTGAAGTAACGGTTAAAACCGACTGCCTTGTGACATCTGTTCAAGATGGAATAGTTGAGATTAAAAATAACGGAGAACTTCAAACAATTGAAAGTAAAGTTGTAATTTGGACTGCCGGCGTTAAAGCATATTACGGAAATAATATTATTGGTTTAAAAGGAATTAATTTGGATAAAAAAGGAAGAATTGAGGTTACAGAAAATTTAACCATTCCGAATTATAAAGATGTTTACGTTATTGGAGATATTTCTAAATTAGTTACAACAAATAATATCAATTTACCTGGTACCGCTCCCGTTGCAATTCAACAAGGTACGTATGCTGCAAAACATATTAAGAATAATGGCAGCATATCGGATTTCAAATATAGAGATAAAGGCAATCTTGCTGTAATTGGAAGAAATGCCGCAATTGCGGATTTTGGATTTATTAAACTAAGCGGATTTTTTGCATGGATAATTTGGGTATTTGTTCATATTGGATATTTAATTGGTTTTAACAATAGACTTTTAGTTATGATAAAATGGGGGTGGAATTATTTTTTTAAAAAGCAAACATCAAGAATTATTTATAGAAGTAATAATAATAGGTAGTAAGTCATAGCTGTAATTTTATTTTTGATCTAAAATATTTGAAGGTTTTTATACATGGAATTAATTATTATTGGAATATTGGTAATCGGGTTGTTGCTTCTTATTATCAGAAAATTCAACAATGCCGGCAAAGGAAAAAGCTGCTGCAAATAATCTTTCACAATTAAATAGGATAAAATATGAAAAAGATAGATTTACTAATTTCTATTATAATTTTTTTTAGTTTAATTTCCGCTTGCGGTTCAGAGCATAAATCGGATGATAAATCCGGCGTAGGAATGGGAGTGAAAAATGATCACGAACATAAAATTAGCGATATAAATAGTTTGGATTCCGAACTAATAAGAAACGGAATAATTGATATTTCTACAATTGATGAAAATAAAAACGACAGTTTGTATGAATGTCCGATGGACTGGAATGTATTATCAGATAATGACGGCGATTGTCCAACATGCGGAATGAAATTAAAAGAATTCAAAATCGAAGACGTTAAAGCCAACTTAAGTAAACATAGTTTTGAATATAAATAAAGTTACTACAATTTTTTTAATTGAATTTATTATCTAGTTAATTTCTAAAATTTATCTAAAAGTGTAAAGTATGGAAGAGATTGAAATTAAGCATATAAGTGCTTTAAATATTCTGCAATTGCAGGAAATATGCATTAAAACTTTTTATGAAACGTTTGCCAAAGACAATTCTGAAGATAATATGAAGAATTACATAGATGAAAGATTTTCTCTCGAAAAATTGAACAATGAACTTAACAATAATAATTCCGAATTTTATTTCGCAATATTAAATAATAACATAATCGGTTACCTAAAAATAAATTATGCAGATGCCCAAACGGAGATTAAGAAATCAACAACTCTTGAAATTGAACGCATTTATGTTTTATCAGAATATCAAGGAAGGAAAGTAGGACAGTTGCTTTTTGATAAAGCAGTTCAAATAGCAAATATTAAGAAGATGGAATATATCTGGCTTGGAGTTTGGGAAAGAAATTTAAGGGCAATAAATTTTTACAAAAAGAATGGCTTTATTGAATTTGGAGAGCACATTTTCAAATTGGGTGACGAAGAACAAAAAGATATTATGATGAAAATGAATGTATAATAATATATAAAGCAAATATTTATTATAAAATAAACACTTATCGTATAATCACATCTTAAAGCAGAAAAATTAATTTATCGAAGTAGAAAAAATTTATGATTGACAAATATAAATTAATTGATTAAGTTAAATCAGAATAAAAAATCTGAATATAAAAATATTTTAGAAAATGATATTTAACAAGAGTACGGAATATAGCGTTAGGATTCTTTTATATATGTGTGAAATGGAAGATTACAAATATTTCAGTGCTACAGAAATTGCAAGAGCAATAAAAATTCCAAAAGAATATTTATCAAAAATACTTCAACAATTGACAAAGAAAGGATTTGTTTACTCAAAGCGCGGAAAAGGCGGCGGCTTCAAAATAATAAAAACCAAAAAAGAAATTAAAATAATGGAATTAATAAATCTATTTGAAAATAAAAAATTTTATAATAAATGTCTTATTGGATTGTCGGAAGATTGTGAAGAATGCAGATGTATAATACATTCAAAGTGGACGAATATAAAATCAATTTTAGTTTCGACAAGTTTAGACAATATTAAGATAAAGAAATTACTCAATTAAATAAGTCAAAAAAATATAAAGGATATAAAATGATAAATAAAATATTGGCTGTTCTTATCATCGTTTTAACAATAAGCTGCGGAGAAAGCAAAGAAGAAAACGGAACAAAAAGCAGTAATTCGGCAAATGAAAAAATTGCTCAAAAATTTGGTTTAACTCTTTTTGAATTGGAAAATGGAATAGGTCCAATTAAAGAAAAAATTAAAATTGACGGAATCGATAATGTGCTTGCGCAAAAAGGTTCCAAATTATTCGATGAAAAATGCGCTCAATGCCACAAGCTAGATGAGAGATATACCGGTCCGGCTCTTAGAGGAGTAACTGAAAGAAGAACACCGGAATATGTTATGAATATGATATTAAATCCGGAAGAAATGACTAAGCGTCATCCTGAAGCAAAAAAGTTATTGGCAATTCATATAAATCAAATGACTTTTCAAAATGTAACGCAAGATGATGCGAGAGCAATTCTTGAATTTTTAAGAATGGAATCGAGTCACAAATAACAGGAGATACAAATGATACAAAAAATTATAATTCTATTGACTATTTCTGTTCTATTTTTGGTTCTTGTTTTTGGATGTTCAAGCAATGGAAATAATCCCGGAACTTCTGATGCTGCTGAAAAAGTTTATGTTGCTCCCGGGCAGTACGATGAATTTTACGCGTTCATGTCCGGTGGATTCAGTGGTCAGGTTACAGTATACGGTTTGCCTTCGGGAAGACTATTTAAGATTATCCCCGTATTTGCACAGCATCCTGAAAATGGTTACGGATATACGCCGGAAACTAAACCAATGCTTCAAACCTCTTATGGTGAAATAGCTTGGGATGACGCGCATCATCCGGAATTATCACAAACTGACGGCACACCGGATGGAAAATGGTTGTTTATTAACGCGAACAATACTCCTCGTATTGCAAGAATAAATCTTAAAACATTCGAAACGGAAGAAATTATTGAAATTCCAAATTCCGCCGGTAATCACGGATCTCCGTTTACCACTATGAATACGGAATATGTGGTTGCTTCAACAAGATTTAGTTTGCCAATTCCTCAAAAAGATGTTCCAAGATCTTCATACAAAGAAAATTTTAAAGGAACGATATCTTTTATTAAAGTTAATCCTGAAAACGGAAGAATGAATATTGCCTTTCAAATATTGGTACCAGGATTCAACTATGATTTGGCTCATTCCGGAAAAGGACCTTCGCACGGTTGGGCGTTTTTCACATCATATAACAGTGAGCAAGCCAATACATTATTGGAAATTAACGCATCACAAAATGATAAAGATTTTATTGCCGCTATAAATTGGAAAAAAGCAGAGGAATATATTAAGGCTAGAAAAGGTAAAGAATATAGTTCAGAATATTATCACAATACTTATAATGATGAGACACACAGTGCCACTTCTAATATAGAAAAGAAAATTTTAGTTTTGGATCCTAAAGATTGTCCGGGTATGATTTATTACTTGCCAACACCCAAATCGCCTCATGGAGTTGATGTTGATCCTTCCGGAGAATATATAGTTGCTGCCGGAAAGTTGGCTACTGTAATACCTGTCCATTCATTTACCAAAATGCTGAAAGCTATAGAAAATAAAGATTTTATTTCGGACATTAATGGAATTCCGGTATTAAAATATGAATCAATAATTGCCGGAGAAGTACAAGATCCCGGTTTAGGTCCGCTCCACACAGAATTCGACGGAAAAGGTTACGCTTATACATCTGCGTTTATTTCTTCTGAAATCGTAAAATGGAAATTAGGTACATGGGAAGTTGTAGATAGAATACCAACATATTATTCAATCGGACATTTAATGATTCCAGGTGGAGATAGTAAAAATCCATTTGGTAAATATGTTGTTGCTTTGAATAAAATTACTAAAGATAGATATTTGCCAACTGGACCGGAACTTTGTCAATCCGCTCAGCTAATAGATATAACCGGGGATAAAATGAAATTGCTTTTGGATTTCCCAACTATCGGTGAGCCTCATTATGCACAAGGAATACCTGCTGAAATTCTAATGAAAAATCAAAGGAAGATTTATGAATTGGGTAAAAATGGGCATCCGTACGGATTGAAATCCGAGAAAGATGCCAAAGTGGAAAGAAAAGGAAATGAAGTTCATATTTATATGAGCGCGACAAGAACGCATTTTAAACCGGATAACATTGAAGGTGTAAAAGTTGGAGACAAAGTATTTTTTCACGTTACAAACTTAGAACAAGATTGGGATATTCCACATGGATTCGCGGTTAAAGGAATGCATAGCGCAGAATTACTGATAATGCCCGGACAAACAAGAACCGAAATTTGGGAGCCGAAATCCGAAGGTGTTTATCCTTTCTATTGTACGGATTTTTGTTCCGCTTTGCACCAAGAAATGCAAGGTTATATTAGAGTTTCATCAAGCGGCAGTAATACCGAACTAAAATATAACTAAATAAAATATGGTTGTCTCATGTTGTTATATATAATATTAATTTGTTTTAATTAGTGTAATGATTCAGGCTCCTTTATTAATATATATGAGGCAACCTCTTATTGATTGCATAAGAGGCAAATAAAATGAACAAAAAGGAAAAAATATTAACTTTAATTGCGGCGCTGATTTTAATAGGTACGTTTTTCTTTCCCATTTGGAAAATTGATCTACATGCGCCACAATATCCCGAAGGTATTGGATTAAGAATTTGGATAAATCAAATAACAGGAGTGAATGAATTTGATTTGAGTAATATAAATAAACTTAATCATTACATAGGGATGAAAGAAATAATCCCTTCATCAATTCCGGAACTTACAATTATGCCTTATATAATTATCGCTTTAATTGTATTAGGTATTCTGGTTTCATTTTTAAAAAAGAAAAGTTTGCTTTCAGTTTGGCTGGTTCTAATTATAATTTTTATGATGATTGGTTTATACGATTTTTATCTTTGGGGATACGAATACGGTCATAATTTAAATCCGCATGCTCCAATTAAAGTGCCTGGAATGACTTATCAGCCGCCTCTTTTAGGAGCGAAACAACTTCTTAACATGAAATCAATTTCACTTCCTGATTTCGGAAGTTATTTTATCGGTCTTTCCATAATTATTGGATTTTATGTTCTGTTTAATCAAAAACTAAATAAGAAAAAAACAAAATGAAAAAAATAATTTTGATTTTAATTGTATTTATTTTGTCAGGCTGTTCAAATAAATCTGAACCGATTAACTACGGTTACGATAGTTGTGATAAATGCAGAATGCAAATTGTGGACCGCAAATACGGAACTGAACTGGTCACTTCGAAAGGAAAAATTTATAAATTTGATTCTATCGAATGTCTCGTGTTTTTTACTGAAAATTCAATTGATGATGAAAATTTTTTTACTTTGGTTACGGATTATTTAAATAACAATGAACTTATTAACAATAAAAAGGCATTTTATCTCCAAAGTGAAAATTTAAGAAGTCCCATGGGATTAAACATCACCGCATTTTCATCGCAAAGTGATTTGAAAAAATTTAAAGAAAAGTATGCAGGAAAAGAATTAAGCTGGAAAGAAATTATTGAATATGTTAATCGGAAATGGCAAAATAAATAATATTTATTTTTGGGTTATTACTTACTTAGTAATTAGCATCATCTCAAACAATTTTATCGCGAAAGAAATACACGTCGGGAATGAATACTTTTATAAGAATCTAACATCCGCAATAAAAGCTTCTAAACCGCATGATAAAATTATTTTGCATAAAGGAAAATATCTTGAGCACGACATTATTATTGATAAGCAGATTGAATTGACAAGTGTTGAAAACGCAGTAATTGACGGTCAGAATAAATACCATATTATTCTTGTTAAAGCCGATTCTGTTAAGATTTCTGGAATTACATTCATTAATGCTGGAATTAGTTTTATTGATGATAATGCAGCGGTTAAACTTGATTCCGTAAAAGGCTGCATTGTTTCAAATAATGTTTTTGATAATAATTTTTTCGCAATATATTTGGCACGAACCTCCGACAGTATTATTAAGGATAACAAAATAAAAGCCTATACTGAAAAAGAATCTTACTCTGGAAACGGAATTCATTTGTGGTATTGTAAAAACATTACAGTTGAAAATAATTTTATAAGCGGACAAAGAGATGGAATCTATTTTGAATTTGTAAGAGACAGTAACATTAAAAAAAATATTAGCGAAAATAATTTGCGTTATGGATTGCATTTTATGTTTTCGGATAACTGCAATTATTCCAACAATAAATTTGTAAAGAACGGAGCCGGAGTCGCGGTTATGTATACAAAAAAAGTGAAAATGTTTAAAAATGAATTTATGAATAATTGGGGACCAGCATCTTACGGTATCCTACTGAAAGATATTTCGGACAGTGAAATTGACAGCAATTTATTTTATAAAAATTCCAGTGGAATTTATATCGAAGGCTCAAATAGAATTAATATTAACAACAATAATTTTATGGAAAACGGCTGGGCAATTAGATTAATGGCAAATTCAATGGATAATAATTTCAAACGTAATAATTTTATCGGCAATTCATTTGACGTTTCTACCAACAGTACAAAAAATTTTAATTTTTTTGAAAATAATTTCTGGTCGGATTACAAAGGTTACGATATTGATAAAAACGGTATTGGTGATATTCCGTATAGACCTGTAAAATTATTTTCTCTGATTGTTGAAAAGAATAGACCTACATTAATACTTTTACGAAGTTTTTTTACTGAAATATTGGACGTTGCTGAAAAGATTTTCCCGGTACTAACTCCTGAAACGTTAATTGATAGTTCTCCATCTATGAATAAAATATTATGATCATTATAAATAATTTGGATAAATATTACGGGAAAACTAATGTTCTTAAAAACATTAACCTAAAAATAGAAAAGAGTAAAATCACTTATCTCGTTGGACCAAATGGCTCGGGCAAATCAACATTGATAAAAGCGATTCTTGGATTAATTAAAAAGTACAGTGGTACAATTGAGATTAATGGAAAAATAATTAATGGCGAAAGTGATTATAGGAAAATTATTGGATATATGCCTCAAAGCGCCAGCTTTCCTGAAAATCTTTTGGTAAAAGACATAATTAAAATGGTAAAAGATGTTAGAAATCAAAAAGAATTTGACGAAGAATTGTTGCACGATTTTTCACTGGAAAAGGAAAAAAATAAAAAATTAAAAAACCTTTCGGGAGGCACAGTACAAAAGGTAAATGCCGCGATAGCATTTTTGTTCGACCCCCAAATTTTAATTTTGGATGAGCCGACATCAGGTTTGGATCCTGTCTCAAGTAATTTATTGAAGAATAAAATATTAAAAGAAAACAAAAAAGGGAAGACAATTTTATTTACTTCTCATATAATTAGCGAACTTGAGGATTTAGCGCAAAATATAGCTTTTCTTCTTGAAGGGAATTTATGGTTTAACGGTTCTAAAGATGAACTTAACAATTTGACAAACGAAAAAAATCTAGAAAAATCAATTGCATCTATAATGCAGAAAAATAACAAATGAACAAAACTCTTAAGATTATTAAATATCAAATAAAAGATAATATCCAAAGCAGATGGATAATTGGATTTTTTTTATTTTTCCTTGCATTTTCCGTTTGGATAATAACATTCACTGGAAATGTTTCAAAAGTAATTATGAGCATTTTAAATTTGATTTTAATCGTACTTCCGCTTATCAGTTTGATATTTGGAACAATCTACATCTATAATAATCTTAATTACATTAAGTTTATTCTAACTCAACCGGTCAAACGAACATCTATCTATTTGGGTTTGTACTTAGGATTAGTAATACCGCTAGTTTTTTGTTTAATATTTGGCATTGGGATTCCAATAATTATATTTTATCCGCTTTTTGCAAGCGATGTTGAAATAGTGATTTTACTTTTTTTGACCGGAATATTTCAAATTATAATTTTTACTGCATTCGCGTTTTTCATTGCTTCGGCAAATGACGATAGATTAAAAGGATTGGGAGTATCAATTTTTGTTTGGCTTTTCTTTACAATTATATATGATGGATTCATTTTATTCATTCTGCAAACCTTTCAGGATTATCCGCTTGAGAAAACTGCACTTGTATTAATGATGATAAATCCGATTGATATTGGTAGAATTTTTATAATACTTAAATTTGATGTTTCAGCATTAATGGGATATACCGGAGCGGTATTTGAAAAATTTTTCGGAAATAACTTGGGAATGTTTATTTCATTTTTTGTGCAGGTTTTCTGGTTTTTTGTTTTTTTTATATTAGGACTAAAAGTGTTTAAAAATAAAGATTTTTAATAAAAAGAATATTTTCAAAATGTGATTTTTTTTAAAGTATGTTTTCATTTACATCTACATATTTTCATAACTTCCAAGTATCTAATATATATTTACAAATGATTAAAAATAATCTATTCCCAAACAATTAAAATGCAATAATCTAGGTTTATTGAAAAATAACTTTAAGCTATTCTTATCAAATTCAAAAGTATTTATTTTTTATAACAAATCAATCTATTATTTTTAATTAATAAACTTTTTTTATTTAAAAAAGAATTCTAAATTAGTTTAAGGATTAAATAATACTAAAAAATCTTATTTAATGGGGTTATATGGAAAAGATTCTTATTGTAGAAGATGAAGATTTGAATGCCCTCGAGTATGAAGAGCGATTAAAGAGCTTCGGCTACGATGTTGTTGGTGTATCTGATAAGGGCGAAGACGCAATTGAAAAAGTTAATATTTTAAAGCCTGATCTAGTTTTAATGGATATAAAACTTCAAGGAAAGCTGGATGGAATTGAAACCGCCCAAGAAATATTAAAAAATTTTGATATACCGATAATTTTTCTTTCAGTTTATGCGGATAAAGAAATAATAAACAGAGCATACGAAGTAAATCCGGCCGGCTATTTGTTGAAACCGCTAACAGAGCGTGAACTTAGAATTACTTTAGATTTGGCTTTGTATAAATCACATATGGAAAAAAAGATCGCAAAACTTGAGCTTGATTTAAAAGACAGCGAAAATAATTATTCAAAAATAATTGAGTCTTCACAGGATATCGTTTTTATAGTAAATAAGTCAGGATCAATAATATTTATTACAGAACAAGTTGAATCCATATTAGGTTATAAAAGAAGTTCAATGTTCAATACTCAATTTGAAGAATATGTTCCGCAAGATGAATTACAGAATTATTACAGCAAAATTGAAGAAGTTTTAGGCAGCGGGGAAGTTAAAAATTTTATTACAAAGATTTATAATAACAACAAACAGGAACTTGATGTTGTAATAAATGCTAAGACCTATAAAAAAGGGGATCAAACTTTAATTCAAGGCTCTATTAGGGATATTTCACCGTTTTTGAAATTTGAAAAAAAAATTAACGACAGCTTTAAAAGTTATGAAGGACTTTTCAACGCAATTTCGGATTCGACAATTGTAATAAGTTCTGAAATGAATATCATTGATCTAAACAAAATAACTTTGAGATTGTTTGAATGTAAAAAAAATGAATTGATTGGTCAAAAATTTGATATGATTTTTGAAACCGATTCTATATACAAAACAAATCTCAAGGAAGCTATAAATTCTGTATTTAAAACCGGAACTTCAATTTCATTCGATCTTATTGCAAAAAAGAAAAATAATTTTACTTTCCCTGTCGAAATTGTAATCGATAGAAGTGTTTATTTCGGACAAAATGTTATTATATTAACTATTCATGATATGACTCAAAGAATATTTTATGAAAATGATCTTGAGAAAAAACAACACATGTTTCGTTCAATATATGATGCGTCTCCCGCATTATTGTGCATCATTAATACTGATTATCAAGTTATTGACGCAAATCAAAAATTTAAAGAAGTAACCGGCTGGCCTAAAAATAATCAGAATATTAATACAATCGGAAATGTAATTGATTGTATTTATTCGGTTACAAATCCTCATGGCTGCGGTTATGGACTTAAATGTCAAGAATGTTCATTAAGGCAAAAACTTAAAAACACAATTGAAAACAGAATAGAATATAAAGAAGTAGAATACAAGCATACTATTTTTCATGGAGTTGAAGAAAAGGAAATTACAGTTCTTATTTCTACTCATATTATTCAATTTAACGGTGAGACAAATTTTCTTTTGAATCTTATAGATATTACACCGCGTATCCAATTTGAGAATGAGATAAAAAGAAAAAATGAAGAATTACAAAAACTCAATTATGAAAAAGACAATTTATTTTCAATAATATCACACGATTTAAGAAGTCCTTTTCAAGGATTTATTGGACTAACAGAAATTTTATCAAATAGCATTGATTCAATGCCGCCGATGAAATTAAAAGAAATATCGAAGACTATTCATATTAGTGCAACAAATATATTTGCGTTACTGAAAAATTTATTTGAGTGGTCTTTAATTCAAAGAAATCTATATGAAATTAATTTGGAACCTTTACAAATTAAAAAAATTATATCAAGCGCAATTGACTCGTTCAAAAGTACTGCTTCATTAAAAAACATAACAATTATTAATGGAATTAAACGAGATGTAACAATACTTGCGGATAAGAAAATGTTAAATTCAATAATTGTGAATTTAATATCAAATGCAATTAAATTTTCGTTCCGGGGTTCGTCTATATTTATTAATTTAGATGAAAATTCTAAAGAATCAATAATTATTTCAGTTACTGATTTCGGAATTGGAATGCCTGAAGAGTTAATGAAAAATTTGTTCAAAATTGAAGAGAAGGTCGGAAGAAAAGGAACCGAAGATGAACCAACTACAGGATTGGGTTTAATTTTGTGCAAAGAATTTGTTGAAAAAATGAACGGTAACATATGGGTTTCAAGTAAATATAATTACGGAACAAGTTTTCAATTTTCTTTGATCAAACCTCAATAAAAATGTAATTATTAATAATATTGAATAATTAAAATTGATGTTGAAGAGTTAAAAAAGCTATTATATCTAAATAAAAATTTCACATAAAGGAATGAATTATTTATAAAATTTAAAAATTTACTTTTTTGCTTTTATATATAAAGTACAAATTGCAGCAATTATATATATATATGGTTTTTTGTTATATAAGTTTATAATGTAAAAGATAATTTGCCTTTTAGCCTTATTTATTATTTCCTTTTCAAACACAGGTTGTTTAAGGACTTACTATCCCACAATCAGTTCAGCATTACTTCAAATTACAGAGATGCGAAAAATACTTCATTTCGCGGATATATATTTGGACTAATGTTTAACTTAAACAAGTTTTAGAAGTAATTAATTATGAAAAATATTTTATTAATAATTAAAGTCGTTAACACATCTATTCGGACTTAGTGAATATCTCTGTAAATCTCACAACAATTATTTAGTAAATAATATTAGATGTATAGCATTAAAAAAAAAATATTAATAAATTGAAAATATATTTAAGTTAAATAAAATAATATTGACTATATATAAAGTAATAATTATATTGAAATCAGATATAATATTCTGAAAATAATTAATCAAATAATTGAATAAGTAAATGTTAACCGCGTCGATAGCCGTTCTTTACTGATTCATACTAATTGAGGAATATTGATTGGGAAAAATCAGCATTACTCATTACTGAAATATTTAATTAGCAGATTGAATAATGCGATATTGACGATTTGTAAAATTCAAAAAATAATTATTTTATGGGCGCAAACTTTAAAATGATAAGAACCCCCGTTGTTCATTTCTTTGCCGAATCAATAGATAGTCGTATAAAGCGGCAGTGTTTGCGCCTAATTTTAATTAATTATCCAATTTTACAAACCAATTTAATTAGCTGTATTGGGAATTGGATATAAGTTATGAAAAAAAGTTATTCAAAAAATTCAAAATATATTATTATAAAAATAATACCGGCTTCGCGTATTTAATAAAAATAGATTGGATAAATAAATCTCAAAATTATCCAATATGAGTTTTAATAATATTAAATATATCTTTGACTAATATCTAACTTGCAGCAAAATAAAATAGGTGATTTATGAATAAATATACTTCATTAAACAACTGGATGGAAAATAACATCGTAACTGCATATTCTTTGATAAGAATATTTGTGGGCTTCGCGCTTTTTGTAAGAGGTGTTCTACTTTTTAGTGATCCGTCAATATTTACAAAACTAACGGGTGCAAATCAATGGTATTGGTGGTTTTCATATGCAGTTGTAATTCATACTATATGCGGATTTCTTGTTGGGTTAGGTTACCTGACTCGATTATCGGCATTTCTTCAGATACCAATTCTTTTAGGCGCAATTTTTATTTTTCACTTAAAAGAAGGTCTGGTACGCGTTGAACAATCACTCGAATTATCTACTCTTGTTCTTGTACTATTGATAATATTTTTTCTTTTTGGATCAGGCAGCATATCAATTGACAATTATCTCAAAAAAAAACAAAAAAATAAATTAAACTAAATACATTTATAAATAAACAAGTTGGAAGAGGTTATGAATATTAAAATAGATTCCAATTCTAGAATTGGAGAAATAGTTAAGAATAATTATAAAACGGCGGAAGTATTTAAAAAATATAATATAGATTTTTGCTGTGGCGGAGACCAGACAATATTCAATGCATGTATTGATATTGAACTTAATTCTGATGAACTAATTGCTGAACTGCTCAATAAAAATAATCAACCAGGTGACGTCGATCGAAATTATAAAGATTGGACGGTTGATTTTCTGGCTAAATATATTCTAAATATTCATCATGCATATATTAAAAAAAATATTCCAATTTTGGTGGAATTGACTAATAAAATTGCTAATCGGCATGGTTCACTTCATCCGGAATTGTTTTTTGTAAATGTTAACTTTTTAAAGGTTGCTGAAGAACTACAACTGCATATGATGAAGGAAGAAAGAATTTTATTCCCATATATTATAAAACTTTATGAAGCTTATAATAACAGCTTGGAAATGGATAAACCTGCATTCGGTACTATTGCTAATCCGATTAAAATGATGGAAGAGGAACATGAAGAAGCAGGAAATCTGCTTGGAGAAATTAGAAAAATTACAAATGATTTTACGCTTCCTGATGATGCATGCAATTCATATGCAATTACATTTAAAAAACTTGACGAGTTCGAAAATGATCTTCATCTGCACATTCATTTAGAAAATAATATATTATTTCCTGATTCAATTGAACTCGAACGAAAATATTTTGAAAGATAAAATGTGGAGAGTTTATTAAATGGAAGAAACCATAAAAAGATTTTATGACAAAAACTCAATCGGAAAAAGTTTTCCTTTTGAACCAACAAATGCTTATGATCACCAAAACATAGCAAGAGTTGAATATGAAAATTATCATCCATTTATTAAAGAACTAATTGATGAACATAAAAAGATGACTTTAGTTTTAAATAATTTTGAAATGTCATTAATTGATTGGCGAATTAATGACTGGGAATTTAAGGAAACAATAAATGAAAATTTTAAATCATTTTTTACATTAATAAAGGAGAAAGTTCCAATACATAATAAAAAAGAAGATAAGGTACTTTTACCATTGCTTAATAAAAAGTTGATTGAATTAGGCGATCAAAATTTCCTAAATTGTGAATTAACAGGAAATGATTTAATAGTAGATGAACACTTAAAAATTGAACAGGCTGCATCAATTGTATTTAATTTATTAGATATTGGCTTAAGTCTTTTTGATAAACAATCAAAAGAAATTACATATGCGGCTGTTTTTGAGCAAGGACTTGCAATTGTAGAAACAATAAAACTTCACATATATCGAGAAGAAAATATTTTATTCCCGCAGTCAATGAAGCTATTAAATTTGAATGAAATTACATTTCAAAGCAGCGACTAAATATTCTGAATGAATTATCGTCAATGCTTAATTATGAACTCCTTAATATTTAATTAATTTTAAGCAGTATAGAATTAAATAATTCAAAAATAATGAATTATTAATTATACCTACAAAATATTTATCAACAGTCAATCAATTCGTATACTTATATAAATACTTGATAATATTTTAGTTAAAATAATAATTTTATAAAATCTTAAATAATATAGTAACTATTTATGTAATGTATTTAATTAAACATATTTGCAATTTGTGAAAAATCAGTTATTTTTCAATTATTAATTAAAACTAATAAAATAAAAATGTAATATATGTAAGCTTAATTGCGGAGCCTAAAACTGATAATTAAAGACATAGTGTAGTATTTGAAAGTTTATTAAACAAATTATATAAATAATTCAACCAATTCTCCAAATAAACATTTTGAAAACTCATTAACATACCTTACAGTTATTATTTTTGAGGCATTATGAAAATAATTTATCAATACGCTTATTTAATAATTTCATGTTACTTTATTATTATTTCTTGCAGCTCAAACACTGAACCTACTAAGCCGGATATTGAATATCCAACAATTTTATACCCAATTGGAAGAATAAAAGCCGATTCAATTCAAAATTCATTTAATACTTCCGAAATCAAGATTTCCATTGATGATTATGGATTATTTTCTTTTACAGATTTTTTTGAACGCGGTAATTCCAATATTACCGATAAAAGTATCGCGGTTAAATTGGCAAAAGAAAGCTTGTTAAAATATTCAAAATATTCAAATATTACTGATACTTCGACAATTGAATTAAAAGATGCTGTAAAAAATGATATTTCATTAACTGGTTTTTCTGACTGGATAATTTCTTTTAAAAATCAAAAGCAAGATGGTATAGAAGTCTTGCATAGTGAAATTAACGTAATTGTTCATGATCAAGTTAAACGGATAATTGGACATCACTTTAACGATATATCAATACCAAAATTAAATATATTCTCTAAAGAAAAAATACAAGAAAAAATCGTTGGTCATAAATTCGAAGCTGGCGGTAAAGGTTCCTCTGAAGTTATAATAACGTCAGATATGATCATTAAAGATAAAATATCAAAAAACATTATTTGGATTGAGTTAAATGACAGCATTGAACTTCATGTAGTTTGGAATATACCGTTAGGTTATAGCTCTGAAATTATAAGATGGAATTTTTATTTAGATATTTTGAGCGGTGAAATTTTATCATACAGTAAAAATTAGGCGAAAATGAAAATATAGATATTAAATAATTTATTAAATAGATGATCAATTTGTCATTACGTATTGTTAAGACAGTTAATAAAATATCTGATGTTTATATATTGAAAAAGGTTGAGTATTGAAAAAAATCATATTTAAAAAATATTTTCAAATGTATCTAATAATTATGACAAAAAAATTTAAAATATAAATAAATATTATTATGGGTATAAATTTATACCATTAGTTATATGAATAAAATTATATATTTTATTATTGATTATATAAATTTATATATCTTATGAAAACAAGTCATTTAAATATCATATATTTCATACTTACATCAATGCTTTGGGGTCAATGGGAGAAAGTTCCTTTAGATTTAGGCTATCCAAATGCAATTATTGAGTATAAAGATAAGATTTATATAGGCGGAGGTTTCAAAGGAATTTATATATCAGAAGATGACGGTAATAGTTGGACAGTGATGAAAGAAGGGATTATTGCTAATTCTTTTGAAACAAATTCATTTTTTATCTCTGATGGATTATATGCGTGTACAACCGCAGGCGTTTATAAACTTAATGAAATAAATAAAATTTGGGAAAAAGTTTTTGAATATTCCGCATTTTCTATGTATAAAAAAGATGAAAATGTAATTATTGTAAATAATAACATTGGGTTAATTATTTCAAATGATAATGGACAAACATGGAAGTTTGAAAAAAATGATCCCTATATCATTTATTTTAATATAATTAAATTTCGTAGTCAATTATACTGTACGAGTAATGCGGGTCTCTTTAGATCAAATGATTCAGGCGAAACTTGGGAAAAAATAAATTCGGGTTATTTTAGGAAATTATTTATTGAAGATAGTATATTATACGCATTGCAAGGTTGGAATTTAACAAAAACATTTGATGATGGATACACTTGGATAGAAGTACAATATTTTTACAATAATATATTTGATTATTTGAAATATGACAATAAAAAAATTGTTAGTTCTTTCGAAAAAATTTATTGTAAAATAGAAAACGATTCTGAGTGGCGGCCTGTTCTTCAAAATTTCCCCGATAAAATAAATGGTGAAATTGGTAAAGTTTTATTTGCCCACGACAAATATCTATACTTGTGCAATGGAAACGGACTTTGGAGAAAGCAATTTAGTGATTTTGATCTTCCGGCAATTAAAATTTCTGGTTTAGAGAAAGATAGTTGTAATATTGATGAAATATTCACGAATAATTTCTTTATACAAAATGAAGGTTTTGACACACTTGATATTTCAAATATTGTATCAAGTAATCCCAACTTTACAATAATCGAAACAAAATATAATATTCCACCAGGGGATGCATTTGGAGTTTTGTTTAAGTACTACCCTAATAATGCAGGAACAGATTCAACTACTTTTATGGTTTATTCAAATACAAAAGATTCAGTTATTAATTACACATTTAATATCTATGTTATTCCTTCTGTATATTATATGCATCAAAATTATCCCAATCCTTTTAATGCTTGGACAAAAATTGATTATTCAATATCAAAACCCGAATTTGTAAGTATAAATATCTATAATTCATTAGGTCAACAAATTCAAACTATTGCCAATGAATTGCAAAGTGGAGGCAAGCATTCTTTATATTTTAATTCAGAAAAATTAGCCTCAGGTGTATACTACTACAGCATTAATTCCGGTAAATTTTATGATGTAAAAAAAAATGTTAATACTTAAATAAAAATTATCTTCATCTTTCCCGCCGATTGAATAATATCATATTGATATTATTCCAAATCTTTTTTATCAAATTATTATAAAAAATTTGCCTTATCTTTCTTTGAAAAAGAATTCATTTATTTTAATTTATTGCTATAAAGAAAGTTCTAACTATTAAAATGTTTCAAACAGCATTATAATTATTATGAAAAATAAAAATTAATCTTGTGAACTTATTACTAAAAACATTTTCAAAATATGATCAAACTATGAAAATAAAATATTTTATTTTAGAATTTATTATAGCGTTTCTGTTTAATACTATCTTCTGTTTTGCGGGGAATATAGTTATCCAAAATAATGAGGTTAAAAAAGAGGTGATCTTTGGAAATTCAAAGATTATGCTTACACTAGATTACAATGCTAAATGTAAAATTTCACAACTTGAAATTAACAGCCAAAATCTAATTTCAGGTTCATCTGGTATGTTTTCTGAAATAAGAACATTAAAAAATTCTTTCTCAACAATAAATCTTCTTTCTGCTCCAAAAGTTACTGTAGCAAACAATAATGTATTTGTTAAAGGAATTAGATATGGTGATATTGAAAATAAAATTATTGAAAATTGGGAGTTTATTATTACAGAAAAAAATGTGGTATTGAATATTGAAAGAGAAATCGAAAATGATATATTAGCTGAAGAAGTTTCTTTTCTTGTAATTAACTTTAATGATATAAAAACGTGGAACGCGGCATTTCTTGGTAACGGCGGCGTCGCTTGGTTTTATCTTTTCAATGAAAAACTTTGTACTTACGGTGTTCATACGGATCTTTCGGTATTTTGGAATCGCGACAACAACACAGTTCTAAAAATAAATTCTACCTCAGAAGGAAAACAAACAGCCGTAAAATTCTCTCGTAGTAATGACGATAAGTTGGTTTATTCAATTTCGGTTTCTGATGATGAACTTAAACCAAGATACGACGCTGACACAAAAAGAAGAAGATTTATAAGACAAAAAACAGACGTGTGGGAACCGTTTATTTTGAAGGCAGGTAAATATAAACAAACAATTACGCTTGCACCTTCAAATTATTCTGATGAATACAATAGAGGTAATTTTAGTGGAATTGACGGCGAAAAAATCACAAGTTTATTAAATACAGTTGCAAGAATCGGTGTTATTGATTCAAAACATTTCGGCGCAAATAGCTGGCATACACCATATGGACCAATTTGCCTGCATGAGCAGTATATTGGTCAATTGGGAATTGCGATAAATGATCCGAACTACATAAACGGTTATAAAGAATGTTTGGATTTTTACAGAGATAACGCGGTCAAACCTGATGGTAGAGTTTTTTCTCGTTGGGCATACGATAACAGCGATATGATGCCGGGAGAAGTTACGCCTTTAGGGTTTTATGAAGCTCAGTGGGGATATTTGTTTGATTCAAATACGGATCTCACAACAAATGTGTGTGAATTATATAATTTGTGCGGAGATATTGATTGGGTAAGAACGCATAAAAATAGCTGTGAGAAAACGTTAGAATATTTGCTGAAAAGAGATTCGAATAATAACAATCTTGTTGAAATGATGTCTGATTTTTATTATGAAAAGAAAAGCTCGGATTGGATAGATATTATGTGGGCATCATTCGAAAATGCATTTGTCAACGCTAAATTATATCGTGCGTTAACTTTGTGGTCTAGTGTAGAAAGGCAGCTTGGCGATAATGAAAGAGCATTATATTATGCGGATTATGCTGAAAAGCTTAAAAAAAGTTTTAACAAATCAATTGATGACGGTGGATTTTGGGACAGTAAAAATAAATGGTATGTTCACTGGAGAGATAAAGATAATTCAATTCATGGAAATAATCTTGTAACTCCTGTTAATTTTATGGCAATAGCTTACGGCATTTGTGAATATAATTCGAGGCGCAACGCAATACTTAATAAAATTGAATTGCAGATGAAGACGGAGAATTTATTCTTCTGGCCAATTTGCATGTATCCGTATCAAAGCGACGAAGGTTTAGATTATCAATTTCCATTTCCTAATTATGAAAATGGCGATTTGTTCCTTTCTTGGGGAGGAGTTGGAGTTGAAAGCTACGCGTCAGTTAATCCTGAACTCGCGCTGAATTATGTTGAAAATATTTTAAAGCAGTATGATAAAGACGGACTTGCCTTTCAAAGATATTCCAGAATTAGTCAACAAGGCGCAGGCGATGATATTCTTGCGGGAAACGCGCTTGCTTTGGTTGGACTATACAAATCTATATTCGGCATTAATCCGCTATATAACCGACTTTATATAAATCCAAATCTTCCCGAAAAGTTATCTGGAACCGAATTGATTTATAATTACAGAAATGATAAGCTAAAAATCGGACTTTCAACAAACAGCTATTCTATTTCCAATAATCAATTTAAAATAACTTCTGAAAAGGATTTTGGATTTTTTTCTACAAGTAAAGAATTATTTTATTTCAACTCAAGTAGTGATGATTATTTGATTATGGCTAAACCTGATGCTGAAACAAATTTGTCATTAGATATTTTAAAATGCGGGTCAAATGAAATTAATTGGAATCAGGTATTAACAGAAAATCATAAATCGGTTTATTATACCATAAACAATTTAGAAAAGAACAGTAATTACACAATAACAATTAATGATAAAGAAATATTAAAGTTAAATTCAAAAAATGATGGAATAATAAAATTCAATTATAAGTTTACGTGTAAAGTTAGCAACATAAAAATTACCGGTAAATTTCGAAATGATTTGAAAGTTAATAGTAATACTTCAGTTAAAAACATATTTAACGCTGAATACAGTTCCGAGTATTCAAAGTATGATGCCGGCGGAAAAGACGGATTGTTTGATGGATTAAGAGGTTCCGTAAATTTTAATGACGGAGCTTGGCAGGGATTTGAAGGCGAAGATATGGATGTAACTTTTGAATTGAAAAATCAGTTAGGCATTAAAAAAATTTCAGCTGGTTTTCTTGAAAATACAAGTGATTGGATTTATTTACCGGTTTTATTTGAAGTTTATTCATCTTTGGATGGTAAAGAATTTCGTAAAATCGGTGAATTAAATAGGGAAGAGATAAAAGAATTTCCGGAAGATGAAATTAAATATATTTCACTTTCATTTAAGAATGTTGAGGCAAAGTATATAAAAATAATAGCGAAAAACATAAATTCATACCATGAAAATGAACAATTACCAAAAGGTAAAGAATGGATATTTTGCGATGAAGTTTTGATTGAATAAAATTAACAATATTTTAAAAATTAATTTTATCATTTCATAAAGTGAAAAGGTCAATTCTTATGGAAGCACAGAAAAACCAAAAAGAAATTCTTGACTTTTTTAATCAAGGATTAAGTTTACTTGAAGAAAATTTGTGCGGATTAACTGAGAATGAATTAAACTATATTCCTTCAAATGGCGGCTGGACAATTAGACAAATTGTGCATCATATTGCCGACGGTGATGATTTGTGGAAAACGGCAATAAAGATGGCATTGGGAAATGAAGAAGCCGAATTTTGTCTCAATTGGTACCAAACATTGTCGCAAATTGAATGGGGAAAAAAATGGAATTATGAAAAACGTTCAATTACAAAATCATTAAATTTATTTAAGGCAAATCGCGAACTCATTAAAGAATTATTGGAATATGCGCCAAACTCATGGAAAAGAAAAATAAAATTTCTTGAGAGAGATGGAAAAATTGAAGTTTTACCAATTGGTTTTATAGTAGAAATGCAAGCTGAACATGCTATTCATCATATAAACAGGATTATTGCTATTAGAAAAGAAATTACTAATAAACTGGCTAATAATTCAACTCAAAGTCATCTTAATAATTAATTTCTAAAAATTTATTTCACATATATATTTTAAATAATTATGGTTATAGATTACTTTGCCGTATCACTTCCAAATATTCAAATATTGGAGGAAGATTTAAATAAACTTAACCGACTTCATTGCAAATATTTAATCGCATTTTTAATATAATTTTGCACTAGAATTGACCGAATCAATATTTTTATAATAAGCGAATTATAAGGAATAAAAAATGAAACAATTTATTACTCTAATTTATTCTGCAATAATTTTTATTACCGCTTGCAGCAATGAAGAACCCATGTACATTGATTTGTCAGGTAAATGGAATTTTCAAATTGATTCTATGGATGTTGGAGTACAAGAGAAATGGTTCTCGCAAAATTTTGATGAAACGGTTGACCTTCCCGGTTCTATGGCTATAAACGGAAAAGGCAATAATATTTCATTAAATACAAAATGGACCGGCGATATTGTTGATTCATCATTTTTTAAACTTCCGCGATATGAAAAATTCAGAAATCCAAATAACTTTAAAGTTCCATTTTGGCTGCAGCCTAAAAAACATTACCAAGGTGTGGCTTGGTACAAACGTGAATTCCTTATTCCCGAAAATTGGACAAATCAGCAAATAGAAATATTTTTAGAACGATGCCATTGGCAGTCAACTGTTTGGATTGACAATACTTTACTTGGCACTGAAAATTCATTGAGCACTCCACACAAATTTCATATAAATAATATTTCATCGGGAAAGCATTTTATAACTGTACGTATAGATAACAGAATAAATGATGTTAATCCCGGGAAAAACTCGCACAGCGTTTCAGATCATACTCAATCAAACTGGAATGGAATAATCGGCGAAATGTTAATAATCCAAAAAAGTAACGTTAATATTGATGAAATTAAAATTATTCCGAATTACGCTAATAAAAAAATTAAGATAGAAACAGTATTACAAAATGAAACTAATAAATCTGTAACCGGAAGTCTAGGATATTCAATTAAAAACGTAAATGAAGATCAACAAGGAAAATTACTTAAAAATATTAAACTGAATTTTACCGCAAAAACCGGAACGGATACCATAAATACAGAAATTAATTATTCCAATTTTCTTTCACCTTGGGATGAATTTAATCCAAATGTTTATGAACTATCTGCGGAATTAATAGGTGATAATTTTTATGACTTTAAAAATGAAAATTTTGGTTTACGAAATCTAAAAGTAAATGGGACTCAATTTAGTATTAATGGAAACTTAACATTTTTACGCGGAACTTTAGAATGCACGATATTTCCCAAAACCGGATTTCCTCCTGCAGATGAAGAAGAGTGGAAGAGAATATTAAGAATCGCAAAAAGTTTTGGACTTAATCATATAAGATTCCATTCTTGGTGTCCTCCGGAAGCGGCGTTTAACGCGGCTGACAAAATAGGAATGTATTTACAAATTGAATGCGCGTCTTGGGCAAATCAAGGTGTAACCATTGGCGACGGTAAACAAATTGATAATTATATCTATAGAGAAAGTAAAAGAATAATAAAGGAATACGGAAATCATCCTTCGTTTTGTTTTCTATTATACGGCAATGAACCGGCAGGAGAACATCAGGAAGAATATTTAACAAAACTGGTTTCATTTTGGAAACAATTTGATAATAGGAGATTATATGCAGGAGCTTCCGGATGGCCTGAATTAGAAGCAAATGATTTTATCAGTACACCAGATCCAAGAATACAAGCATGGGGAGTTGGTTTAAATAGTATTATAAATTCTGAACCGCCTCGTTCGGATTTTAACTGGGATAAAATAATTCAATCAAAACGTAAACCGGTAATTAGTCATGAAATTGGGCAATGGTGTGTTTATCCTAATTTCAAAGAGATGAAAAAATATGATGGCGTTCTATATCCAAAAAACTTTGAAATATTTAAATCATTTTTAGACGATAATAAAATTTCAGATTTAGCGGATGATTTTTTATTTGCTTCGGGAAAATTGCAGACACTTTGCTACAAAGCTGATATAGAAGCGGCTTTACGTACAAAAAATATGAGCGGATTTCAATTGTTGGATCTTCATGATTTCCCGGGACAAGGTACAGCTTTAGTTGGAGTTCTTGATCCTTTCTGGGATGAAAAGGGATACGTTACCGCTGAAGAATATAGTCAATTCTGCAATTCAACTGTTCCATTGGCAAAATTCTCAAAATTCATTTTTTCTTCAGATGAAATTTTAAATATTCCTATTGAAGCGGCTCATTTCGGTTCGGCACCACTAGAGAAAATTACGCCAACTTGGAAAATTCTGGATTCAAAAAATAATGTAATAGCAAATGGAGAATTGAATGAATTAAATATTCCAATTGGAAACGGAATCAGCGCAGGGAATATCATTCAATCTTTAAGTTCTTTGATTTCACCCGCAATGTATAAGCTTGAAGTTAATATTGATAAATATAAGAACTCATGGGATTTTTGGGTTTATCCGAAATCTAATCCGATTAAAACAGATGAAGAAATAAAAATTGCTCAAGAAGTAAATGAAGAAATTTTGAAATATATTGAGAATGGCGGCAAAGTTATAATATGTCCCGAAAAAGGAACTGTTCGGAATGATAAAGGTGGAGACATTGCCGTTGGATTTTCAAGTATTTTTTGGAATACGGCATGGACGAATAATCAACCTCCGCATACTTTGGGAATTTTATGTGATCCTAAACATCCGTTGTTAAAAGAATTTCCAACACAATCTTATAGCAATTATCAATGGTGGGATGCTATGAGTCATTCAAATGCGATTTTATTAAACGAGTTAGGAGATAGTATTAAACCTGTTGTAAGAATTATTGATGACTGGTTTACTGCCAGATCTTTAGGACTTATAATTGAATCAAAAGTTGGGAATGGGGAAATTATACTTACCGGCATTGACTTACTTACTGATATAGATAATAGACTTGAAGCAAAACAATTATTAAAGAGTATGTTAAATTATATGAAAAGTGATTCTTTTGAGCCTATGCAGGAAATTAAACCTGCTAAATTATTAAGTTTATTTAAAAAATAATGTATTGGATAATTAAGTACAATTTATCGTAAATAAATTTACTTTTCATTAAAAAATATTATTAAGCTTTAAAAAAAATTTGGGCCGAACTCATTAGCGGAAATTTGTGTTAAAATTCCCGCATCTTGTATCCTCACATTAAAAGTAAATTTTATTAGTAGTATAGTAAACTTATATAAAAGATTCTTGTAAATCAAATAATAATTTCTTTGAATTTATTTCCATTTTATCGGTTTCTATATAGTTTAAATAAAATGAAGTATCCTCATTATCAATTGATCCTCCGGCATTAAATATTTTTATACCAAATCGGGAATAACATTTATTTTCATGGCTATGACCGTGAAGAATTAAATCCACATTATTATCAGAAAATAATTTTAAGAGTTTTTTGTTCCCTCTCAATTTTAGAGTATAACCTTCAATTTTATTCCATATATCATTGTTTGAACTTTTAGCTTCAAAGTTATTCTTGTAAAAATGATGGTGTGATAAAATAATTTTTTTTTGGTCTTGAATTCTTTTGTCGTTCAATATGTAATTTAAATTTTTAAATTCAGATTTTTGACTTTTCCATTAGATGCAAAGGGGTTTTTAAGAATTGAATAAATGTCGTTGGTGTTAATTCCTATAAGAACTAAATTATCAAGTATTTTAACGAATGGAAAAACGCTTTTATCTTCCGGGAACATACAATCAACAAATAATTCTTCAAATATATTTATAAAGTGTAAGACTTGGTTCTCATAATTTGTAGATCTACATCTTTCGGGAAAATTTATTAAATCTCTAACTGAATAAACACCTCCAAAGATATCATGGTTTCCAACAATAACTGTTGTTTTTTTGGAATCCAATAAATTAAAATCTTTTAAGATATCTCGAAAAATTATGAAGCTTTTATCATCAGCATCATGCGCAATATCACCTGTAATAATTAGGTGATCAAAACCGTCAATTATAGCTTTGAAATAGCGTTTACTGTTTTAGCAATATTGTTTTTATAATAAATTGGATTAATGTGAAGATCGGATATGTGTAAAATTTTCATGTTTATAAAAAGTTTTTACGAAATTTACTTCACAAATGTTAATATACTTTGAAGTTAATGTTAACCAATTATTAACAAACAGACAATTTCTTCCAATTTCTTAATCATTTCTTAACTTCAAAGTAATGATTCAATAATAAATGCATTCTAAATTTGCCTCAAATAAAATAAACTCCTAGTTGGTTAGAATGAGTAAAAAAGCATTATTTATATGCGGCTCAATGAATCAAACAACCATGATGCACAAAATATCGAAGCATCTGCTGGGGTTTGATTCATTTTTTACGCCTTTATTATGACGATGGAATTATAGGTTATTTAGCGAGCAAAGGATTATTGGAATTTACGATTTTAGGAAATAAAGCGAGAACCAAAACCGAAAATTATCTTATTAGTAATAAATTAAATATTGATCCTGAAAAAAGAAATAATGAATATGATCTGGTGTTTACTTGTTCCGACTTGATTATACCAAATAATATAAGATTCAATAAAATTATTTTAATTCAGGAAGGAATGACAGATCCTGAAAATTTTATGTATTATTTAGTAAAATATTTGGGATTGCCGCGTTTTTTGGCAAGTACTTCAACAACAGGGCTTTCGGATGCGTATAGATTGTTTTTTGTTGCATCAGAAGGTTATAAGAAATTGTTTATTAAAAAAGGAGTTAATCCAGAAAAAATTGTTGTAACAGGAATCCCTAATTTTGATAATACAATTGAATTCATAAAAAATGATTTTCCGCATAAGAATTTTGTTTTAGTTGCGACTTCAGACTCTCGTGAAACATTTAAATATGAAAATCGTAAGAAATTTATAAATAAAGCACTAGAAATAGCTAACGGACGGAAACTCATTTTTAAACTTCATCCAAACGAAAATTTTAAACGTGCAATTAATGAAATAAAAAAATACGCACCATATGCTTTAGTTTATACTGATGAAAATATAAATCATATGATTGCAAATTGTGATGTATTAATAACAAAATATTCTACTGTTGTATACATTGGAATTGCGTTAGGAAAAGAAGTCTATTCATATTTTAATATTGACCAATTAAAAGAATTGTCCCCAATTCAAAATAATGGCACTTCAGCCGAATTGATAGCTTTTAAAATCTCTTCAATATCATTTTGTCCCAATTTATGGTTGAAAACAGTACAGCAAATTAGAAAGATCATAACATGTTAAAGATTGTAACATGTAATACAAGCAAGAACAGGATCGACCAGGCTGCCTAATAAAATATTATTTAATGCGGCTGGCAAAGCGTTACTTTTGCACATTGTTGAAAGAATAAAAAAAGCAAAAAATTCCGGAAGAGTTGTTGTAGCAACAACTTTGACAATGAAGATGATATAATAGAAAATTATGTGAAGATAATAATATTGAAATATATAGAGGACACCCAACTGACTTGCTGGATAGACACTATAGAGCCTTTAAAATATGATGCGGATATTGTAATTAAAATTCCTTCAGATTGTCCTTTAATCGATCCTCATATTATTGATAATGTAGTATCGTTTTTTTTAGAAAATATTGATTCGTTTGACTTTGTAAGTAATTTAAGACCTCCGACTTACCTGATGGAAATGACGTTGAAGTTATGAGTATGGATACATTAAGATATATCTGGAAAGAAGCAAAAAAGACTACGAACGTGAACATACAACCCCATTTATTTGGTCGCATCCTGAAATTTTTGAGATTGGAAATGTTACATGGAATACCGGATTTTATTTTTCAAAAAGTCATAGATGGACATTAGACTATGAAGAAGATTATACATTTATAAGAATGATTTACGAAGAACTTTATCATTCAAATCCGAATTTCGGTCTATATGATATTTTAAACCTAATTGAGAATAAACCTTACCTTAGCAGAATAAATAGCAAACACGTTGGGAAATTCTGGTATAATGATAATATAGTTATTGCCCCAAAATTAAGGTTGGAATATGGACAATAAAAAAATAAATGAAATAAACATTTCAGCAAAAAATGTTAGAGAACATATTATTACTATAAGTAATAAAGGCGGAGCATTTATTGGATCTGCTTTATCTTGTACGGATTTAATTATAAGTCTATATAAAAATTTTCTGAATGTAAATAAAGATAATTATCAAACAAAAGATAGAGATTATTTTTTCTTATCAAAAGGTCATGCTGTTCACTCGTTATATGGTGTTCTAGTTGAATTAGGTTTGCTCGAAAAGAAAGACTAAAAAATCATTTACAAGCAAATGATAATATTTATTGGCATCCAAATTCTAAATTCCTGGTATTGATTTTCATTCAGGGTCGCTCGGCCATTCTTTATCAATAGCCGTTTGAGTAGCGGTTGATATTAAATTAGAAGGAAGTAAAAATAAAGTAGCAGTATTGCTGGGAGACGGTGAATTAAATGAAGGCTCAATTTGGGAATCTTTATTAATTGCGAATGCTTATAAATTAGATAATCTACTTATTATTATTGATCGTAATCAAATCAAGCAAATTTACATACCGAAGAATTAATTCCATTAAATCCTCTAAATCTAAAATTTGAATCCTTTGGATGTTCAGTTAAACAAATTGATGGTCATAATTTTATTGATTTGAATGACACACTTAAAAAGTTTTCCATTTGAAAAAAATCGTCCTTCTGTAATAATTGCGGACACAATAAGAGGAAAAGGAATAAAAAGTATTGAGAATAAAATTAATAAATGGTTTGTAGAAAATAATGATTTCGAGATGATAGAATATATAAATGAGTTAAATATAACATCTGAATATGAATTTGAAATTATATAAGTAATTAAAATGAACTACGAAGAAAAATTATTTGAACTTACTCATAAAAATAAAAATATAATAGTTTTGACCGCAGAAAACAGAGCTTCAATAAGAAATCTGCAAATATAATTCCAAATAAATTTATTGACATAGGAATTTGTGAACAATCTTTAGTTGGAGTTTCAGCAGGACTTGCGTTAAGAGGAAAGTTCCAATTGTACATGCTATAGCAGCATTTTTAACAATGAGATCATTTGAATTTATAAGAACTGATATTGGTTATCCAATTAAACGTAAAACTTATTGGTAATTTTGCCGGCTTTCTTTCTGAAGGAAATGGACCAACGCATCAAGCAATTGAAGATATTTCTCTATGAGAACCATTCCAAATATTAACATTTTTTGTCCCGCTGATATTGAAGATTTAATTAAAGGTCTTTCCACAATTGTTAATTATAATAGTCCATTTTACATAAGATATAATGATCTAAAACCAATAGTTGAACATGAAGAATTTGCGCTCGGAAAAGCCGAGGTTTTGGAGAAGGCAATGAAATTGGTCTAATTGTTTATGGAACTTTGTTTAATGAATACAAGTCTAAAGAAATTCTTGAAGCTGAAGGAATTTCCACAAGATTATAAATTTAAGAACCCTAAAACCAATTGACGAATTAGAAATAATTAATACAATAACTATTTGTAAAACAATTGTTTCTATTGAAGATCACTATCACATTGGTGGACTTAATTCAATATTATCTGAGATTATTGTAAAAGAAAAAATTATAACTGATTATTTGCCAATTAATTTGCAAAACAAATTCTTTAAACCGGCAAAATTTAGGAACATTTTATCTCATGAAGGATTTACCGCCAATCAACTAGTTAATACTATTAAAAAACATTTATATAAAAAGGAAAAAAATATTGATGTCCAATGGAGTAATGTTTAATAATAATTATCCATCAATTATAAAATCTGATGAATATTATGATAGAGCGGTTAACTTAATTCCTTCAGTAACTCAAACACTTGCTAAAGGACCCACTCAATATGTAAAAGGTGTTGCCCCAAAATATTTAGTAAAAGGGCAAGGCTCACATGTTTGGGATGTTGATGGTAATGAGTATATAGATTACAATATGGGAATTAGCCAATTTCATTAGGATACAATTATAAAAAAATAAATGATGCTATTTCAACACAGCTAAATGATGGAATTACATTTTCATTAATGCATCCGTTGGAAGTTGAAGTAGCCGAATTAATTAATGAAATTATTCCAAACGCGGAAATGGTAAGATTCAGTAAAACCGGTGCCGATGTAACGAGTGCGGCAGTAAGATTAGCGCGTGCTTATACCGGGAAAGATAAAATATTAGTTTGTGGCTACCATGGCTGGCATGATTGGTATTCAAATATTCTTCCTCCGAAAAAAGGAATTCCTAAAGTAATTAGTGAATTAACTCATACGTTTAATTATAATGATATTGAGTCGTTGAATAAGTCTATTGATTTAAATACCGCAGCAGTAATACTTGAACCTGTTGTGTTCGAAGAGCCAAAAGAAAATTTTTTACTTCAAGTTTCTGAGTTATGCAGAGAAAAAAATGTTATACTGATTTTGACGAAATGTGGACTGGATTTGAATGTCTCTTGGTGGCGCGCAAGAATATTTTAATATTTCACCAGATTTGCTACTTATTCAAAAGCAATTGCTAATGGAATGCCAATATCAGTCCTAACGAAGAAAAGAAATTATGCGCTTGCTGAAAATGATATTTTCTTCTATACTACTTTTGGTGGTGAAGCATTATCACTTGCGGCTGCAAAAGCAACAATTGAGGAAATAAAAAATAAAGATGTTATTAATTATTTGTACTGCCAAGGTAAAAAAATCAAAGTTGGTTTCAATGCATTATGTGAATTATATGATTTGGATTTCATCAAAACAGTTGGTTACAATTGGCGTTCTATGGTTAGTATAAATAGCACACTTATTAAACCGCTAATTATCAAATCTTTTATTCAGCAGGAAATGATTAAAAGAGGAATTTTATGGTCGGGATTCCACAATATGTCCTATTCGCATACAGATGATGATATAAACTATACGCTTAATGTTTATGAAACAGTTTTGAAATTATTGAAAAATGTAATTATCAATAATGATATTGAAAACAAACTTTTAGGTGAACCCGTAAAAGCAGTATTCAGAAAAACAGATAATTTTAACGTAAAACCGGTTTCAAACTAATGGAACTATTTTCTTTGCAAAATAAAGTTGCTATTGTAACTGGAGCCTTGGGATTATTAGGTAAAAATCATTGCGAAGCTTTATCTGAAGCTGGCGCAAATGTAATTGTTACTGATATAGATGAAGTAAAATGTAAATTATTTGCTGAAAATAACTAATAAATCAGATGGATTTAATATTGATGTAACAAAAAAAGAATCCATTGAGAATTTGCTGGAAAAAGTTCTATCAAAATTTAATAAAGTTGATATATTGATAAATAATGCGGCAATAAATGATATGGTTGAAAATCCAAAAATATTTTAGATGATTCAAAATTTGAGAATTATTCTTAAGAAAATTGGAAAGCGTCCATTGATGTTAATCTAACCGGCACATTTCTTTGTTCTAAAATAATTGGCCGACAAATGGTTAAGCAAAATAATGGAAACATTATAAATATTGCATCTACTTATGGTATTGTATCTCCAAATCAAAATTTATACAAAGATATAAATGGGAATCAATTATTTTATAAACCTCCGCATATTCTGTGACAAAAGTGCGGTTATTCATTTACAAAATATTTGGCCACTTATTGGGCTGATAAAAATATTAGAGTTAATTGTTTGTCTCGCGGGTTGAGAATAATCAAAGTGAAGATTTCATAAATGAATATTCTAAAAAGAACACCGTTAGGCAGAATGGCTAATTCCAATGAATATAAAGGCGCAATAATATTTTTGGCAAGTGAAGCTTCTAAATATATGACCGGAGCTAATTTAATCGTTGACGGCGGTTGGACAATTTGGTAAAAAGGAAAAAAACATGAATGAATTAAGTGAAAAACTAGTAAAAATTAAATTATTGTTAACGGATGTTGATGGTGTTTTAACAGATACGGGAGTTTATTATTCTGTATCTGGCGAAGAATTAAAAAGATTTAGTCTTAGAGATGGAATGGGAGTACAACGACTAAGGGAACTTGTAAAAGTAAAGGTTGGAATTGTTACAAGAGAAAAATCTTTGCTAGTTAGAAAACGAGCAGATAAATTAGATCTTGATGAAATCCACCTGGGTTCTAAAAACAAATTAAAAGTACTAAAAAATATTTGTATTGAAAGGAATTTGGAATACAGTCAGGTTGCGTATATCGGAGACGACGTTAATGATCTGGAAATTATTGAAGCGGTTGGTGTTTCTGCTTGTCCAGCCGATGCAATGAAAGATGTAAAAGAAAAAGTAGATATTATATTGGAAACTAACGGTGGACATGGCGCATTTAGAGAATTTGCAGAAATTATTATTGAAGAAAATTAAAAAATAAAGAAGAGGATTAAATGAATAAATCAAATTTAATTCGTGTTGGAAATAAATTTATTGGTGATGGTCAACCGGTTTATATTATTGCTGAGATTGGAATAAACCATAATGGTTCATTGGAAAATGCTAAAAAATTAATAGATGGAGCTGTATTTGCAGGATGTGATGCGGTAAAATTTCAAAAACGTACACCTGAAATTTGTGTCCCAGAAGATCAATGGTATATTGAGCGAGATACTCCTTGGGGAAGAATGTCTTATATTGAATACCGCCGTAAAGTTGAATTTGGCTTTAGCGAATATGAAATTATTGATCAATACTGCAAAGAAAAAAATATACATTGGTTTGCATCTGCTTGGGATGTTGAAGCGGTGAAATTTTTAGAAGATTTTAATCCTATTGTTTATAAAATTTCTTCAGCGTCTTTAACCGATTCAGAACTTCTTCTAAATATTAAAATTGCAGAAAAACCAATTATGATCTCAACTGGAATGTCATCTCAAGAAGAAATTGATAAAGCAGTTGAATTATTAAGCGATACAAAACTAATGATTGCGCAGTCTACGTCAAATTATCCGTGCAGTTTAAATGAATTGAATATAAATGTAATAGATAGTTATAAAAAGAGGTATCCAAAAATTCCTATTGGATATTCCGGTCATGAAACAGGTTTAGCGCCAACTTATGCTGCAGTGGCAAAAGGTGCAACATTTATTGAACGACATATAACACTTGATCGTGCATCTTGGGGAAGTGATCAAGCGGCATCTGTAGAAATTATGGGAATGTACAGACTGGTAAAAGATATTAGAGATATTGAAAAAGCACTTGGCGATGGAATTAAAAAAGTTTATGACAGCGAAAAAAAATCTATGTCGAAATTAAGAAAGAATATTTCTGAAACTTTGTACGCGTAATTAATGAATTTAATTTTCTTACAATTTATTTCATTTATAGTTCTTTCACTTTTTGCAATTGGTATTATTATCTTAGAAAGAGTTTTTCCGTATAATAGTAACCAACAATTTTTAAGAAGTGGATTTTGGACTGACTTAATATTCTATAATTTATTTCAAACATTTTTCTTGGAATACTAATTTCTTATTTAATACAATTTATTGATAATTCCACTCAAATATCAAGATTAAAAATTATTTCAAATTGGCCCATATTTTTGCAAATATTATTCTTTGTTATTTCTCATGATTTATACATTTATTGGTTTCACAAACTTCAACACAAAAATAAATATTTATGGCGTCTACATGAAGCGCATCATTCGTCTAAAGAAGTAGATTGGCTTTCCGGAGTTAGATCACACAGTATCGAAATTATAATCAATCAAACAATTGAATTCCTTCCAATTGTGCTGCTTGGAGCTGCACCGGAAGTTGCCGTTTTAAAAGGATTAATTAGCGGGATTTGGGGAATGTATATTCATTCTAACATTGACGTAAATTCCGGAATTTTTCAATACATAATTAATGGACCTGAAATGCATAGACTGCACCATTCTATTGGTAAAGGAAGAAATAATAACTTTTCCACTAAAATAGCAGTTTGGGATTGGGTCTTTGGAACATCATATTTCCCTAAAAATGAAAAAGCAATTGAATATGGATTGAAAACATTTTTTCCGAAAAATTACTTTAAGCAATTTTTATTCGCATTTAGGAAATACAAAAAAAAAAGAAGATTAAAAAATAATTAGAGAATGAAATGCAAGTTAATTGGATTTATTTATTAATAGCCGGATTCTTGGAAATCGGATGGGTTATAAGCTTAAAAAAACCGAAGGTTTTACCAAAGTAATTCCAATAATATTTTACGCGCTTTTTGGATTTTTCGCTGCATATTTTTTTCAAACGCTTTAAAACAATTCCAATTGGAATAGCTTACTCTATATGGATGGGAATTGCAGTAATTGGAACAACAATTGCCGAAAGTTTAGTTTTCAATTCGACAATAAATATTACTAAAATATGCTTTGTTACTTTGATTTTAGTTGGCGCTATAGGTCTAAAATTATCATCAAATATGGAATAATGAAATGAATAAACTTGATCTAAACTTAGTAGTATCAAAATACTATTCTAATTATTCAAATTTATCCGATTGGAAAAAAAGATTTTAATGAAAATAGTTAATAAAGTAATTCATCTTGATGATATCAATAAAATTTTAGAAGCAAACAATGAGATTTATGGAGTAGATTTCATTGATAATTTATTTGAATATCTAAATTTTTCATTTAATGTTTCAAATAAAGATATTAGAAAAATCCCTTCTGAAGGAAGATTAATTGTTGTGGCTAATCATCCTATTGGAAGCTTAGACGGATTGGCATTACTAAAAATGATATCGGAAATTAGAGAAGACGTTAAGATTATTGCGAATTCAATTTTGTATGAAATTGAAAATTTAAGGGACTTATTTCTTCCCTTTAATTTGGATTCAAAGTTAATTCAAAGAGATAATATAAAAGCAATTGATATAGCGCTGCAAAATGAACAAGCAATTATAATTTTTCCGGCTGCCGAAGTATCAAGATTGAAATTCTATCATATTTCGGATTCAAAATGGCACAAAGGCGCGATTCATTTTGCCAAGAAAAACAATTCTCCAATTTTACCAATTTATATTGAAGCTAAAAACTCGCCACTTTTTTATTCGGCTTCGGCTTTAAACAAATATTTATCTAGATTTTTTTTAGTACATGAATTATTTAATAAAAAAAATAAAACAATTACAATAAAAATTGGGAATCCAATTCCCGCAAAAGTTTTTACTTCACATATTATTGAGGATCAAGCACAAATTGCATTATTAAAGAAACATGTAATGCGAATTAGGAATAATAAGAAAGGTGTATTTATAACTGAAAAAAATATAATTCATCCAATCTCGAGAAAATTTATAAAACGAGAATTAATAAATTCTGAATTGATAGGTGAAACATCAGACAGAAAAAAAATATATTTATGTAATATTCAAAGGCTCCCAACACATTAAACGAAATTGCAAGATTGCGTGAAATAACTTTTAGAAAAGTTGGAGAAGGCACTGGCAATAAATTAGATATTGATAGATTTGATAAAATTTACAAACACATAGTTGTTTGGGATGAAAATGATTTGGAAATAGTTGGTTCCTACAGATTAGGTGTAGGAAGTGAATTAATTAAAGAGTTTGGTATAAACGGATTTTATACTTCAACTCTTTTTAATTATTCGGATGAATTTATTAGTACTTATTTAAATAATAGTTTAGAATTAGGAAGAAGTTTTATTCAGAAAAAATATTGGAAGACAAATGCACTTCATTATTTATGGCAGGGGATTGGCGCATTTTTATATAAACATCCTGAAATAAAATATATGTTCGGAGGAGTTAGTATAAGTAAAAATTATAATCAAACAGCATCAGAATTGATTGTCTATTATTTTTCAAAATGGTACGGAAATTCTAATAAATCCGTTATACCCAATAAAGAATTCATTATTTCCGAAAAAATAACTCAAATTTAATTTTAGAATTTAATGGAAATTCACCAAATGATGATTATAAAATTCTTAAGAATTTGTTAAAGCCATTTGGCTTAACTGTACCAACCTTATATAAACAATATACTGATTTGTGCGAAAAAGACGGAGTTGAATTTTTATGCTTTGGAGTTGATGATTCGTTTGAAATGGGTATAGATGGTTTTATTATGATTGACGTTGAGAAAATTAAAGATGAGAAAAGGATACGATATATAGATATTCATTCCGGTGAACAAGCTGTTGCTTAAATTATTCTTTGTTATCGGTTAGACCAAGTTTTATTAAATAATCTTCAAGTTCTTTAATTAAACTAAAACTTTTGGCTTTAATCTCATTGAAAGTTTTTGAATAAAGCTCGCTTTTCGAATTGTCCCAATTTAATAATCGTTGATTATAATTTCGGAATGGTTCTTTTTCGAATCTTTGCGGTTTCGAGTCCTCTAAATATTGCAAAGTACTTCTTGCCTTTAGTTCAGAGTAGTCCCATGTCAATTCATAAAGAGTGAATAAAATCTTTTTAGCATTTTGCCAATCTTCTTTACTTAACTCTTTTTTCATAATTAAATATTCTATTTAAGGTTATGAATGACTTTTTTTGTTAATTCACTAATTGGAAATAAAACTGAACCGATAAAAGAAAAGTAAATATCGTTAATATCAAAGGTTAGTGTAGATGACAAATTTGTATAATAAGCGAAAAACTTGAATGTTATTATACATGAAAAAAGTTGAAAAACCAATTAAACTTATTTTAATAATTTCATATTTGTTAAAATAAAATTTATCTAAAAAAATATATTATATAGATTGTAATAATGAATCTTTCCTAATTCGAAACGTATTATTCCTCCAGTTTACTTCTGAATTTAAAAATGGTATAAACCACAACAAGCCTATAATTAAATCTTTAATTGGAATAAACAATAGTTGATAAAATTTAATGTCTGAATTGATTATCCTTAAAATGGAATAATCTAAAATCAGCTTAGTCATACAAGTTATTAAAAATTGTTCTAATCCAAATTGATTAAATAAAATTACCGCTAAAATAAAACTTGATGAGATAGGGTTAGAAAAGCTTCCAATAAATAAGTATTTAACCGAATCTTAGCTCCATTTTGCCCAGCGAGAATGACGGTTAAGAAATTTATTAAATGTTAGATTTTCATTAATGTTATCGACAAACGTAGGAGATGTTATGATTTTATATCCCAATTCCTCAACTTTTATCCCCATTAAATAATCTTCCGCTAAATAATTTTAAAGCTTCAAAACCGCCTATTTGTGTTATAATATTTCTTGGAATCAAAATAGATTTTCCAATTACAATGGAAATTTTGGCAATTTTAGATGCAGTAAAAACGCTGGGTAAAAGAAATGCGTTAAGGTGAATATTTTCAAAAACTGATGGAATATTCTTTGCGCTAATTCCTTTTATCGATGCTGTTACAAGACCTACACTATTGTCGTTGAATTCATTCATTAACTTTTTAGAAAAAGTGGTTCAACTCTAGTATTACTATCGCTTATTAAAATGTATGTTCCATTTGATTTTGGATACATATTGAATAGATTATTTATTTTGGGTTTAATCCTATCATAAAATTATCTATTACAATTTTCGTCTTGATATTTGAATATTTAAGGGATATCTGTTTAATAATATTCAACGCGGGATCTTCATTGAATGCAGCCCAAATATGATTTCATAGTTTGGGTAATCAAGGTTATAAAATGATTCTAAATTTTCTTCAAGTTGATCATCAATTCCTTTTATTGGCTTTAATATGCTGATTAAAGGATAATTGATTTAGAAAGTTTAATAATATTATTTTTTCGTGAATAGACTTTTCTTAAAACTATAATTGATAATAATTGATAACCAATTCCAACTGAAATAATAATAAGGAAAATAACAATTAGTAAATTTGTCATATTTTATCCATTAATTATTTATCATATAAAATTATTTTATGTACTTCTGAATATTTTTTTACAAGTTCCGAATAGTATAAAGCACTCGGTTTAATTATTCTTCTAAAATTATTTTTATAATCAATTTTAATAAGTCCAAATCTTTTGATTTACCTTTAAGCCATTCATAATTGTCAATAAGACTCCAATAAAAATACCCTTGGATGTTATGTTTATGCCTGGCTTTATTTAGAATTTTCAAATGACGTTTTATGAAATATTTTCTTAAACTTTCATCTTCAGTAGCTATTCCATTTTCAGTGATAATTATTTCCTTACCCGTTTTTGCAACAAGTTTGATGATTTTCTTTAATCCTTTAGGGTAAATCTCCCAACCCATATCTGTTGCCGGCTTTTTGGAAAAGGAATACCGGATTTTCAAACTAAATTTGAATTGACTATAAATTCTGTAGTAATAATTTATACCCCAAAAATCAATTTTGTTATCTAGCGGTATTTGGGTATCATATTTTAAGACTGTTGGAAACCAATGGCTGATTTTATTTGTTTTGAAAGCATCTAATAACATTTGTTAAAAAGTATCAACATTATTTGTTACTTTTTTATCAAGAAAAACCAAGTCCTGGCTTTTAAAATTATAAAGTGTTTTGCAATTCCTAACTTTGCGTTTGGATTTCTTTTTAAGATAATCATAAATGTAAATATGGGCTGACATCATATTGTAAATTGCATCCATCATCATATTCATATCTTTATAACCCGAGGAATTTACTCGGCATGCAGCCAGCGCCCAAACTATTGGTTCGTAAAGATATCCAATAATTTATCGGCAAATCAATCAATATGATTTTAGCGAAATTACAAAATGTTGAAACAGATTTTTGTGCCATGGTGAATGCCTGGAACCATTTAGATGTAAAGGGTGTAGTAATAAATGGCTAATCATTTTCAATAAGATAGCTCATTTCGAATATTGTTTTAAAGCTTTATCCGAATATTTATTTGTCGTTCAATTCTAGACCATTCAACAGAAAACCTATATGAATTAAGGTTAAGTTCTTTTAGATACTCAAAGTCTGTTTTCCAGTTATTCCAATGATTGCTCCCATTTTCATATAAAGTATTTTCACCTTTTATTTTAAACTTACCTTGACTTTCCCATTCGGTAAAGTCATTAGAAACATTTCTCGATTTGAAGATGTCGAAGTTCCCCAAAAAAATTTTGTCATTTAATTCTCAATAACTAAGCTGAAAAATCATTATCCGGATAATTTTATTTACGTGTAAAAATCTATTTATTTTGATGTTAATTTAATTGTATAATGTTAAAAACATATTATTATAATTTTAATAAATTGTTAACATTTGATAATACAATCAAAAGTGAAACCTAATATGGTCTTAACTTTCTATTTTAACCTGTAATATTTGTTGATTTGCTAATATTCTGATTGGTTTAAAAAAATTTACTATCAATAAATCCAAATTGTACCATCTCCAATCCAAAATTTAGTTTAATATCTAAGAAAAATATTTCAAATAATTTCTTTTGCCTAAATCTGGATAAGATTTAGTCGTACATAAAGTGATTATAAAAAAATAACCATGCTCCGATATATTAAAAGTTACCAAAATTGGTATGAAGCGAGAAATACAAAAATTTAATAAAAAAGTTAATTCATCTAAAAAAATATTAGTTAATAATACATAAGAAATTTTTAGTTTAGTTATCAACAATATTTACTTTCAAAAAATGTTATTATTCAAATAAATTGTTAAGTTATACGGTAAATAGTTTTGGAAATAAACCAATTTGTTTTTGAACTTATTTGAACAAAGTAAAGTTGCGTTTAATAAATTATTATCTAATTGTTTTTTTAACATTCAATCCACATAAAAAGTTATGAGTAATAAAAACAAATTTACAAGAAGAGGCTTTTTAAAAAGCGCGTTCGCTATTGGAGCCGGTATTACAATTGTACCTCGTAATGTATTGGGCGGAAACGGATTTATTGCTCCTTCCGATCAGTTAACAAAAGCGATTATCGGTGTTGGCGGTATGGGGCGGGGACATATTCCGTACGAAAATACTAGGGTTGTCGCAATTTGCGATGTTGACAAACTGCATTTGGAAGAAGCGCAGAACAAAATTGATTATAAGGTTAAACAATTTATCGACTTTAGGGAAGTATGTCAGCTTCCAGAAGTTGATATTGTGCATATTGCCACTCCTCCGCATTGGCATGGTTTAATGGCGATTGAAGCCGCTAAAGCCGGCAAAGATATTTGGTGCGAGAAACCAATGACGCGAACAATTGGAGAAGGCAAAAAGGTTGTAGAAGCTGTTAATCAACATAGTAGAATGTTTCGCTTAAATACTTGGTTTCGTTTTAAAGATAATTTTTATGGATTAGGTACAGAGGTTTTTCCTTTAAAGAAAGTTATTGACAGCGGAATTCTTGGCTGGCCGTTAAAAGTTACAATTAGCGGAAATACCGGGTTTAACTGGAAATTCTATTGGACCGGAAAGTATAATCTAATGCCGGAAAAAGTTCCTGATAATCTTGATTATAATATGTGGCTTGGACCGGCGCCGTACCGTCCTTATAACCCGCACCGCGTTCATGTTAATTTCCGCGGATACTGGGATTATGACGGCGGCGGACTTGGAGATATGGGTCAGCATTATTTAGATCCGGTTCAGTATATGCTAGGTAAGGATGATGAAAGTCCGGTTAGTATTGAAGTTGACGCGCCGCAGCAGCATTATGACGCGGTTGGCACATGGAAACGTATTGAATATACTTATGCTGACGGATGTCAAATTATTCTTGATGGAGAAAACAAGGATAAAGAAGCCGCATATATAGAAGGTCCGAATGGTAAAATTTATCAAGGTTTCAGATCGGACATTCCAAATTTGCAGAGTTTTATTAAATCGCTGCCTGACCCCGAACCGCAAATAAGTGTATTTTCCGAATCCGTAAAAACCCGAAAAAAGTTCGCGTTAAACGAAATGAACGGATTCCGTTCTTCAACTCTTGTAAACCTTGGAATTATAGCCGTCCGTTTGGGCAGATCGTTAAAATTTGATTCCGAAAAATTAGAATTTATTGACGATGAAGGCGCAAATCGCTTAATAAATCAACCGATGCGCGCGCCTTGGAATTTATAATTGAAATAGTTATTAACTAAAATTTATATTAAACATTATGAGTAAAAATACATTTCGAACAATAGCATTAATTATACTTTTAATTTTAAGTATCAGAAATATTGCTCAAGTCAATAGTGATCTTGATATTAAAGTTGAAGATATTTTAGACCAGATGCCTAAAAAGAATTTAGTTCTGCTTGATAAAGTTCTCAATGAACTTATCTAATTAGGTCCGGAAGGTTTTCAAAAAGTAACTGATCTTTTAACTCCGCCCGGTGCTGGCGATGATACAAATGTGAGATTTGCTTTAAACAGCTTGTCACGTTATGCCAGTCAATTTGACAAAATAAAAGAAAGGAATTTTGTTGAAGAAAACTTAATAATAGCGTTGAAAAAACAAAGTAATGTTGAGGTAAAAACCTTTTTATTGAATCAGTTAAATTTAGTAGGCGGCAATAAAACAATTGATGAAATTAAAGAATATTTATCAGATGAAGAACTTTGTGAACCTGCAGCTCAGACTCTTATTTCAATTGATGACAAAAGCGCCGCTAATGAATTATTATTTGCTTTAAAATCTTCCAAAGGGAATACCAAAGCTACCTTGGTTAAAGCTTTGGGAAATTTAAAATGTGTTAATGCTATCGAACAAATTACTCCGCTTATTCATTCAAATGATACGGCAATAAAAAAAATCAGCTCTTGCGGCTTTAGCTAATATCGGTTCGCCTTCATCATTTGATAATTTATTGGAAGCCGCGGAATCTGTAAAATTTAAATATGATCCGACAAACGCGGCGGAAGCATTTATTATCTATGCAAACCGTTTGGGCGAACAAAATAAAATTGACTTATTGAAAGAAGCGTGCGAAGAAATTTTTAACGCAAATACATCTGCCGATCAACTTCACAACTACTCAAGCGGATTGGCTATATACGCGAAATATTTGGGTTATGAAGTTACACCGCTATTATTAGAAGCGTTAAATAACGGCGATAAAGCGTTTCGTTATTCTGTTTTAAATATTGCTGAAAATATTGGTGGAATAGCCGATACAAGAAAATGGATTGACGAAGCCAAACTTGTTTCGCCTGAAATTCAATCGGAAATTATTTCAATGCTTGGAAGACGAGGAGATGAATTTGCGGTAGATTTTATAATTGAAAACTTAAATTCGTCTTCTTCGCTAGTTCGTGAAGAATCAATTACCGCTTTAACAAAACTTCAAGGATCTAAAGCAATTAAACCTTTAATTGAACATTTAGTTAAAGGTAATGATATAGAATCGGTTAAATCTGTCCTCATGCAATTGCTGGATAAAGATCACTTGCGACATGTAGCGGAAAAGTTAGAATTAACCGAAGGCAAAACCAAAGCGGGAATAATTGATATTATATCCTCAAAAGGCGGAACAAAATACTTTAATGAAATATTCGCGTACACAGCTTCCAAAAATAATTATGAAAAAACGGCAGCATTTAACGCGTTAAAAAATATTTCGACTGAAAATAATTTGGATGAACTGCTTAAACTTTTATTAAATGTTCAAGATTCAATTGAAATTCAACAGACACAACTTGCAGTAATTGCGGCTGCTGAAAAAGCCAAAAGTGAACAAAGAAAGACCGGTAAAATTCTAACCTCTTTGGAAAAAACGGATAAGAAAGAACGAATTATTCCAATACTTTCTAAAATTGGAGGCAAAGAAAATTTAGAAATAGTTTCAAAATATTTTAACACTTCAACGGGAGCAATACAGGACGCGGCTTTTACCGCTCTTACAAATTGGAAAGATTATTCAGCCGCGAATAAATTATATGAAATTAGCAAAACCGAAAACGGAAGCTATCAGCAAAAAGCGGTTTCAAATTTTATTCAAATTATAAATTCAGCAAAACTGCCGGATGATCAAAAATTGCTTCAATTCCGAAAAATTATGCCTTATGCTAAATCTGAAAGTGATAGAAATTTAATTATTAGATCTATTGGCAATCTTAAAACTTTCTTATCGCTGATTTATTTAGAACAATATCTAAATGACGAAGAACTACGGCAGGATGCTTCTCGTTCAATTATAGAAATCGCGCTGCCAAATGACGACCAAAATAATGGCTTCACGGGAAATAAAGTTCGCGAGTTATTGGAAAAAACAAAAACAATAATTTCCGGGGAAGATAGTCAAGATTATATAACCGAAATTGAATCTTACCTGGAAAATATGCCGATAGAAACAGGATTTGTATCAATGTTTAATGGTGTAAATCTTGAAGGCTGGGAAGGTCTTGTCGGTGATCCAATATCAAGATCTAAAATGAGCAAGAAAGAATTAGCCAAAAAACAGATAGAAGCTAATAAAAAAATGTTGGAAAATTGGAGCGTGAAGGATGGCTTGATCATTTTTAACGGAAAAGGTGAAAACCTTTGCTCAATTAAAGATTACGGTGATTTTGAATTGATACTTGATTGGCGAATTACAAAAGAAGGAGACAGCGGAATTTATCTTCGCGGAACTCCGCAAGTTCAAATTTGGGATACATCACGCGTAGAATCCGGCGCTCAAGTTGGTTCGGGAGGTTTGTATAATAACCAAAAACATATCAGCAAACCGTTAAAAGTTGCTGATAATCCGATTGATGAATGGAATACATTTCATATCACAATGATAGGCGCCAATGTAACTGTTTACTTAAACGGCGAATTGGTAGTTGATAATGTACCGATGGATAATTATTGGGACCAAGAACAGCCGATATTTGAATCAGAGGCAATTGAATTGCAGGCGCACGGGAATCAGCTAGCGTTTAGAAACATTTACGTTAGAGAAATAAATACCAAAGAAATTGGTTTAACAAAAGAAGAAAAAGAAGAAGGATTTGAATCTTTATTTAATGGAAAAAATCTTGACGGCTGGCAGGGAAATAAAATTGATTATTACGCTGAAAATGATGAATTGATTGTTAATCCAAAAAAAGGCGGTCATGGAAATCTTTATACCGCGAAAGAATACAGTGATTTTAATTTGCGATTTGAATTTCAATTAACTCCGGGAGCAAATAACGGTATTGGAGTTCGAGCGCCGCTTGAAGGAGACGCGGCTTATGCCGGAATGGAATTGCAAATATTAGATAATGAAGATTCAATTTACGCGAATTTACAGCCTTACCAATATCATGGCTCCGTGTATGGAGTTATTCCGGCCAAACGCGGCTTTCTAAATCCTGTTGGAGATTGGAATTCGGAAGAAATAATTCTTAACGGTACAAAAGTAAAAGTAACTTTAAACGGGAAAGTAATTGTTGACGGTGATATTGCCGAAGCAAGTAAAAACGGAACACTTGACCATAAAGATCATCCCGGTATAAATCGAAGCAGTGGTTATATTGGTTTTCTTGGACATGGTTCAGAGCTGAAATTTAGAAATCTTAGAATTAAGGATTTAAGCAAATAATTTGATATTCCAATATTTAAAAAATTGATAAATTAGCTGAGAGTCATGAGCTCTCAGTTAAATTAAAAATCCTTAATTTCCGCCACAAACATTTATTGATTATCAAATTCAATTTGTTTGTAACTTAACAACTTCTCATAATTATTATTTTGATGCCGCAAAACCAATACCTTAAAAAGAAATGTAAGTATTTCTACTTATTTACAAAGAGATAAAATTCTCTTATATTTAATTTATTATAAAAACTAAAATATTAAAAATATTATTAATGTAAATACAATAACAAATTTTGAATTGAAAACTAAGTTATGAAAGTATAAAACATTAATTTATAAATGAAAATGGATTTATTGATATAATACTCAAAAAATATTTATGAAAGATGAAATAATTTCATATCGTGAAATGTGCGACAGAGAAAATGTTCAAACTTTGCAAAGAGGAATGAACTTTCGTCTAAATTCCAACTATTCAGTTATTCTTATGTCGCAGAGGAAAAATGCGCCATATAAGGACAAAATATTTGATGATGGGTTTACATTAGGATATGAAGGACACGATATTCCTAAAAATGAGGGAATAAAAAATCCAAAATCTATTGACCAGCCTAGAAATACAAAAACTGGCAAACTTACTCAAAATGGGTTATTCGCAAAATCAATAGAAAACTATAAATCTAAAATATCTTCACCAGAACTAGTTAGAGTTTATGAAAAACTTTTTGATGGAGTTTGGTCAGAAAAAGGATTTTTCAAACTTATAGATTATAAATATCAAAACGATGAAAACAAAAGAAAAGTTTTTCGATTTGTTTTAGAAGAAGCCGATTTTGAATTAACTGATGAAATTATTTTTAATCAAAAATTAAAACCAAGGACCAGGTTAATTCCAAGCAATATTAAAAAAGAAGTGTGGAAACGAGATAGTGGTAAATGTGTAATTTGTGGTTCTACAGATGAATTACATTTTGACCACGATTTACCATATTCAAAAGGCGGAACTAGTATTTCAATAAACAATGTTAGAATACTTTGCGCAAGACATAATTTAAGCAAAATCAGATAAAATAGAATAAAGTTATAAAGTACTATAGAAATCACCTAAACTGCCTTATAAAGTTGGTTAATGTGTATTTGTAAAAATAAAGTATGAAAGCTTTGTTTGGTATTTAGCTTAAGAGAACAATGTTTAGAAAGTTAAGTCGCAAAGTTTGCTAAAGAAAAATTAAACATTGCTCCGGTAAATTTACCATTCCCAAAGGGACATGTCGTTATTTTTTAAAATTGTTGTTTGGGGCGGACAGGTGAAAAACCACACCGTTATACAGCGAGGAAATATGAAAAAGTTGATAATTGCTTTATTAGTATCAATGATTATTTCTTGCAATAAAGAAAATCCAACAGAAACCAATAAAAATTATACTTCACTTGATACTTTGAGCAGAGAAATTAAAGAAGGTATTTTTCTGTCAATTGATTCATTAAAAGATACATACTCGTTGGACGAAACAATTTCAGCAAAAGTAACATTAAAAAATATCACAAATGAAATTGGGTTGCCGATTTATATTCCAAATTGGCCGCCATATTTAGATTGGCATATACTAGATAAAAACAAGAATTTGATTAAATTTTATCCATCTGGACACGGATTTTCTGAATATGAGGATACATTAAATATTGGTGAAATTTTATTTGAAAATGTAGATTGGAATATTGTTGAGTCAAATAGCCACTTAAAATCGTTTAGCGGTGAATATATACTCGAAATAAATTTTAACGGTATTAGTTTTAATAAAACTCCACATTTAATTAAACATTTTAAGATAAATGAGATTGGAGAAGCAATATCAACATATTTAAAATTTGACTATGAATCAACAGATTCTATAAAATTAGATTTATATATTCGAAATAGAATAAGTAAAGAAATTACTGTAAACAATTTAAACAAAGAATCAAAATTATATTTAATTAAACAAAGTTATGAAAGACAAGATACTGTTTATAGAGAAAATATTAAGTTTAATTGGGAAACACAAAAGCTGAACAGTAAAAGTGATATTGTTTTATATAAGTATAAAAGTGAAAAAACTAAATTTCATGAATTGGGAATCAAAGGTGGATATTATTGTAAATTTCACTTACTTATAAATGGAAAGAAATATATATCTTCAAATTTTATATTTATATAAATAATTCTTTTATAAACATGTTTTTCCGGTTAATGCTAAAGTGAAAAAAGGATTTAAAATAAATTTGGAGCGGCAAATTAGCCGCGACGTCTTTATACAAAAAAGAGGTAATAAAATGAAGATCATAATTTTTTTAGCTTTGTTGCCAATATTATTATTTATGAATTTCGGCTGCAAAAATTCTACCGAACCAAAAGATGATATTGATTCAGTAATTGTTTATAAACCAAATATCTATATATATCCATCCGAAAAAAAATCGCTTACTGTTGAAGTAAATTTCCCTCAAGGTGGAAAAATAATTGAAAGTATACCTGCTTATGAAAATTCTTGGAAAGTAGAAGTTGATACAAATGGTAAAATAAATAATACTTATGATTATTTATTTTATGAATGCAGTGTTCCAGATTTATTCCAAATGGAAAATGGGTGGATTATAAAAAAAGAATATCTTGAGAAATTTTTTGTAAATAACCTAAGTGAATCTGGTTTTAGTGAAAAAGAACAAAATGATTTTATTGAATATTGGATTCCAAAGTTGACAGATTATGAATATTATGAAATATATCCTCAATATAAATCTTCACTTGATAAAATAATTGAAATTAACTTTTCTTTAGAACCAGATAATTTTTATAGATTATTTTATTTAATCAAAGGAAGAAACAATAATATCCAACTTAAAGAACCCGAAATAAAAATAGCGATTAGACAAAATTTTTATTCTGTAGAGTGGGGAGTAATATTAAAATAATAAACGCTGTATAACTAACAAATCAATTGACAGCGTCGCTCAGCTGGGTGAGCGCGATAAAAATAAAGTTTATAGTTTCTTTATTGTATTAAACTGAAGGGAACAATGTTCAGAAAGTTAAGCGCAGTTTTTTCAAAAGGACATGTTGTTATTAAGTAAAATTGTAATTATTGGCAACGATGTTATACGGTTAAAAGAGAATTATTATGAAAAGAATAGAACTTTTACTATTTATAATATTTTTTAATGGATATTCCTTTTCTCAACTTGATTGGAATTTAGATTATGAAAGCGCAAATTTTGCTAAAGAAAAGTTAAACTTTGCTCCGGTAATTTTACCATTCCTAAAGGGACAGGTCGTTATTTAATAAAATTGTTTTTTTTGACGGCGGGTAATTTGCCATGTCGTTATGTGCTAAAAAAAATATAATTATAGAATTAAATTTAATATATTATTTTAGAGCGTATTAAATGAAAAAGTAATAATTATTAAACTTTTCTAACTACTAATTTTGAGTTTTACATCAAGTAATAAAATAAATAATAATATCTATACAGATGAATCGAAAGGGAAAATAATGAGTGATGCAATACCAAAAGTTACCGGAGTTGGGGGAATATTCTTTTATTCAAATAATTTAAAAGAAACAAAAGAATGGTATACCAAAAACTTGGGGATTGAAATAAATGATTGGGGTTCATCAAGTTTTGAATACAGAAATATTAATAATCCAGAGGAAATTAATTCACTTCAGTGGAAACCATTCAAAAATGGAGATGAATATTTTTCGCCATCACAAAAAGATTTTATGATCAATTACATGGTACAAAACATTGAAGGACTTGTAGAAAAACTTAAGGAAAATGGTGTAACAATACTTGATAGTATTGCAAGTTATGATTATGGAAAATTTGTACATATTTTAGATGCCGAAGGAAATAAAATTGAATTATGGGAACCTAAATAATTTTCATATATCTAAAAGCATTTAACTATAAAATCAAATGACCGCAGAAACATGTCGGGTGAAGTTGAAAAATAAAGTTAGGAAGTTTTTGTTTGGCATTTAGCTGAAGGGAACAAGGTTTAGAAAATTTAGTCGAAATGTTTGTTGGAAAAAGTTAAGCATTGTTCAATAAAATAAATCATTTTTTATTAAGTAAAATTGTGTTTTTGGCGGCGGATTATGTGCAATGCCTTCATGTATTTGAAAATTTAATAAAAAGGTTAGAGAAATGAATAATTCTAATATTCCTTTTCAAACAATAGATTGGATGAAAATTCCAAAAACTGAACATAAAGGTGAAACTGGAATTGCATATTGGCAAACCATAGAATTTGCTGGATTGAGAATTAGAATAGTTGAGTATAGTGAAAATTACAAAGCAGATCATTGGTGTGAAAAAGGACATCTTGTTTATTGTATAGAAGGAAGTGTAATAAATGAACTTAAAGATGGAAAAGAAACATTGTTAAAACCAGGTATGTCATATATAGTATCAGATCAATTAAGTACGCATAGATCACTAACAAAAGAAGGTGCGAAGTTATTAATTGTTGATGGAGATTTTTTAAAATTAAATAATGAATAACGGCAAATTTCAAGTACAACCACTAAAATATGTAAAAATTCAAGAGGATATAATAAATAATTGTAGATGAAATATAAATCCTAAGTTAGTTTATATAAGTCATTTACCATAAGCCACATAGTCAAACCTATCTCTAGATATCCTTATATAGCACCATAACAATCCTTTTCTAAAATCCATTGCGAAGTGCCGAGGTATCTCTAAAAATCAATTCTATTATCTGAATAAAAAATAAATAACTAATTCATTAAGACCAGTTCTGTAGGGATTGATTTCTCTTTGAGGCTGTTTTTATTTCATTCTAAACATAAGTAGTATTTATATGTCACATTTAATGAAGCAGCCGATTAACCTTGTTAAGTCAAATATTTCTCAAGGTGTTTACAGATCTCATTTTTTGATTAGGCTAAGATAATGTGAATATAAATTTTAACTCCGGCATTGAGGTTTTAATAAATAACTAACAGAATCTTATTGTAAACACACTTTAAAATCTTGGTGATGAACGCAGTCTCAGAGATGGAATATATTCGTCTTTAAATTTAGTTCCGCAGTTCAGCCAGTCAAAAAACTCTTACCTAAATAGCAGCTTTTTTGCGGTTGTTTGTTAAGCTCCGCTGATTGAAGAAATAACACATAATATCTAATATTAAATAGTGAATTATAAAAACTAAATATTATCATTGACAATAATTAAAATTATTTGCAAAATACATGTAATAATTTTTCACTACTCCGAGAGAGTGAAAATTAAGTTACTCTATAGGAAATACACTCCACGAAACTCCAGGTATTCTCTCCCGAAGCAGAAATAGAAAATAAAAATTTTTAATGTTCAGCATTCGGGGGTATAATGTTAATTGGCATTTTATCTCGTAAAAATTTGATTATAGTTATATGCCTTTATATAACTATAATATTTTCTTGTAGAGACTCAGAACCAACTGCTCCAAAAGATACAGATAACCAATATTTAGCAGAAAAAACGATTGGCATAGGAGGCGGAGTATTAAAAACAGATGACTTTAAACTTGAAATATCACCTGGAACTTTAAGTGAATCGACTCAACTGAAATTATCACTTGATGACAGTGAAAATCCATATCCTTCGAATAGTTTAACTTCAAGATATATAGTTGAAGGGTTTCCAAATAATTACAATAAACCAATAAACATAAGAATTAAATTATCGGGTAATTTAGGAGCAAACAATTATATTTCCTTTGGAGAGAATGTCTTTATTCCTTCATTTGCCGCTGAAGATTATTCAGATAAACTAATTCCGGCAATCGATTCTTCCGTATTTTTGTTAGCAACAATTCCAGTGATAGTTAATGAAATAAATCTATATAAAACAATAGTGAACGGCACACAGAAAATAAAGCTTGGTGGCATATTTTCAAATACCCAAGTTACTACTCCTCAAGATCATTTTAAAATTATATGGTTAGCTAGTGGTCAAGCCAATCTCGATATTATGAAAACTATAGGAGAATATTTAGAAAATTCTTACTCGAAGTTTATTGAACCTGAATTAGGATTTAATTATGATAATAGAACCAATTGGCCTGTTGATGTATCTATAAAAAAAATGCCTTCTGGAGTAGTAGGATGTTATAACCCTTCATTATTAGGCCGAAATTATGGAGATATAGAAATTGATAGTGATTATTTATTTAATTCAAATGTGAAATATGTATGTATACATGAGTTTTTTCATCTTGTCCAAGACTTATATGACCCTCGTTCAAGTCCTTTTCACGCTACAAATATTGACTTTCCCTTTTATTGGGTAATGGAAGCCGCATCATGTTGGTCAGAGGTTTTATTTTCGTCTGATCCATATTATTTACCTAGCGGTTATACATCACATAAAACAGCTCCATTTAATGGATTCCAAAAAGGTGCAGATGGTAGTTTTGAAAAAGCAAGGGATCATGGATATGGAATGTCAGGAGTATTTATTTATTTAACTCAAAAATATGGAAATGGAATTATTAGGAAGATTTTTGAAAAAATTAAAGAAGGAAAAAATTCTATTGAAGCAATTAAATCTGCTACTGAAAGTCCTCAAATATGGCTTGAAAAATTTTTTACAGATTATCTAACAAATACACGTTGGGATAACACTCAATTACTAAGTGTCCCATATGGAACAATTACGACAATTACTCCGAATATGACAAATGTTTCAATTGATGAAAATTATCCGGATATATCAGCAAGGTATTTTAGGTATTCACTTAGTGGTTCATTCAAAGACAATTCCGAATTATTATTTACATTAATTAACGGAACAGACGTTGATAATGATTTGACAATTCTTAAAAAAAAGATAGGTGAAAATGCTCAGTTTGTTGATAATTCATATTCCCCTGAGATAAAAGTTACAAAAATATCTGAACTAGCAAAAAATGGTTATGATTTAATATGTATTGTAACAAATTCAAAAGGTAAATCTCCTTATACATCAACATCGCCATTAACATTGGATGTTAAACTTGAAAATAATGAAGACATAGTAAAAACTTATAAAAGAGCATTTATTGATCTTTCTGTTAAAGGTTTTTTTATTCGAACTACACCTGATTCAAGCTGGGAAGATCCATATTTTGAATTTTACACAACAGATGCTCCAAACCAAATTGGAATTACAACAAAAACTACATTTTCTTCATCATGGAATAAAACAAGAATTGATTCTTATCCGGAAGAAGGCACGACAGTAACAAATTCTGGTTCAATAACTATCCAATTCACTAATGATTTTGACTCAATATTAACTTATAATGAAACTTTTACAGTTAGTTGGCCAGGTTGGTATAATATAAATGGTAATATTAGCGTGAAAGATATTCCATTTGGTGAACATAATTGGACCAATTCAGATACATATTTATTGAGAGGAGGTGAATCGACTTGCGGAAAAGTAGTAAGTAGAAGTTATAATCAGGTTTGGTGGAATGGTTATAGTTATTCTTTTACTAGAAACGAATGTGATGAAGATAGTTATATATCAATTTCGCTTTATGAAGACTAGTGACATTAAATTTTAATATTTTGAGGACTCTTATGAAAAATTTACATTTTATTTATTATTTCTTTATAATATTTCAAATTATAAGTTGTGATAATTCGTTAGAAAAAAAAGGCTCTAATTTAAAATTTAATGATGACCCTTCTTTAAGCAATCAACAAACTTTTGTTACATATAAATATATTGATCCTATGGTTGGTATTGAGGCATTCCGTTTGCTCATACCGAAAGGTTGGAAAGTTGAAGGGGGAATAAAATGGTCATCTAACCCAGCATTACCAGCACAATCAGAATTTCGTTTTTTTAATCCTAATGGATCAGAGCAGGTGGAGTTTTTTCCAACTCAGTCTTATTTTTGGACAGATAATCAAACCGCATTATATACAAATCCACCCGGATCCTTACGTTTTGGAACATTAGTAGCTCAGCCAATTAGTTTACAATCTGCTTTTAGAAATATTATACTGCCTGCGTTTAGGGATAGGGTTCGCAATTTAAAAATAGAGACCCAAATCAAAATTCATGAATTGGAACAATTAGCAATTGGACAACCAACTGAAGGTGTTAATTCCTTTGCTGATGGAGGGAAAATAAGATTTACATATTTAGAAAATAATATTCAAATGGAAGAGGAAATGTTTGGGGTAGTGAGTCAATTTATTACAAATTTACCAGGCAGTTATTTTTCACCAGGTTATTTTATTAATTACTGGTACATTGACTATGTTTTTTCGTTCAAGTCAGAATATCAAAAACTAGATTCAAATTCCAAAATATTTCAAACAATGATATTTTCATTCAAACTCAACCCAAAGTGGTTTGCAAAAGTTGTAAATACAAAAGAAAAAATGGTTCAGATGATTATTCAAGGAATTAAGGAATTAGGGCGAATAGGAACAATTGTAGCAAATTCCAGCACTCAATTGAGAGAAGATCAGCTTTCAGATTGGGAAAGACGTCAACAAGCAAATGATCGTGTAGTTCAGAATTTTAGCGATAATATAAGAGGTGTAGAAAGATATAATGACCCGTATACAGGAAATGAAGTTGAGTTACCTTCCGGTTATGGTCATGCTTGGGCAAATAATTTAGGTGAATACATTATTACTGAAAGTCCAAGTTATAATCCAAATATTGGTTCTAATTTAAGTTGGGTTCAAATAGAACAAGCGAAATAAATTTAATAATGTTTTATTAATAAATGATTTAATAAAAAGTTACAACATTATAATTAGGCCATAAATCAATAAAGATTTTTTGTAATTATTATATTAAATCAATTCAAAAAAGAAAACGTAAATCAATGTATTTATTTTAAACCGACTCGCAATGAATAATTTTAACTACAAAAGGGAGCAAATGAAACAATACATTAAATATTCGCATCTAAATTTAGCTCAGCAGTTCAGCCAATCTAAAAACTCCTACCTCAATAACAGCTTTACAGCAATTGTTTGTTAAGCTCCGCTGATTGAAGAAATAACACATTATGTCTATTATTTAATAAATATTTATAAAAATTAAATATAATTATTGACAATAAATAAAATAATTTGCAAGATACGTATAATAATTTTTCACTACTCCGAGAGAGTAGAATTAAGAATTCGTTTTATAATTTTCAAACCACATAACTACAGATATCTCTCCCGAAGCAGACTGTTCTAATCTAAATACTTTTATTATTTTATTTGGAGGCTAAATGCACACCTATCCCAAATATTTAATTATTTGTCTTTTATTATTTTCAAGAATTTGCTACTCTCAATGGATTCAAACAAATGGAGCTAATAATTCAACGGTCACTGGTTTTGCAGAAAATAACCAAGGTTTTTTTGCTTCATATAATGCACGTTATGATAGTGTGGGAGTGATATTTACTAATGACAACGGTGTTAACTGGTTTAATGTAAGTACTGGCTTACCGGCAAGACAGATTGATGTACTTTTTGCGGATGGTTCAAATATTTTTGCAGCAGAAAATGATGCAGGAGTATATCGTTCAACTGACAATGGATTAAGCTGGACCGTAACTGGGATTACTGTAGCATATGTTTACCGATTTGCATCAATCGGTACAAATTTATTTGCTGGCGATGCCAACAGTGGAGTATATTTATCCACGGATAACGGTGTAAGCTGGACATCAATAAATAAAGGATTGACAAATACACTTATACGTACTTTATTTGCAAATGGTACTAACTTATATGCTGGAACCCGCGGAGGCGGGGCATTTCTCTCAACCGATAATGGAGCTAACTGGACTTCAATATTAGGACTTAATAAATACGTTTACTCGTTTGCAAATATTGGATCAAATTTATTTGCTGGCACAGGTAATGCCGGAATCTTTCTATCAACCGATAACGGTATAACATGGAAAGCTGTTAATAATGGAATTACATCATTTTATCCTGTTTACTCTCTGGTTACAAGTGGCTCTAATCTTTTTGCAGGAACATACGGTGGAGGTGTCTATTTGTCCACAGATAATGGCTCGAATTGGACTGAAGTTAATGAAGGATTGACATTTAAAAGTATTCAGGTGCTTGCGGTTAGTGGTTCATATCTTTTTGCCGGTGCAGATCAAAGCGGTGTATGGCGACGTTCGTTATCAGAATTGATTACCGGAATAAATAAAAAAACAGAATATTTGCTATTTAAATTTTCTCTATCTCAAAATTACCCTAATCCGTTTAATCCAACAACAACCATTTCCTATCAATTACCTGAAAAAAGTATTGTAACATTAAAAGTCTATGATATATTAGGAAGAGAAATTGCTGAATTAGTTAATGAATCTAAAGAAGCCGGTAATTATAAGGTTACATTTGATGCAAGTAATTTAAGCAGCGGTATTTATTATTATCAAATCAAAGCTGGTAATTTTGTTCAATCACGAAAGATGCTTTTAATAAAATAGTCCGATGTAAATTATTTAATCTTATTAAGCCTTTCCTAAAAAGAAGGGCTTTTTTTTTAATCGATCTTATATAAATCCCCAAAAATTAAATTTAACAATCACTAAAATAAAGAAGGCATCCGCATGTACACACCAGCTCTATTTGAGGAGCTAATTTGAAAGCTTTATCAACTTAAACAGGTTGAGAAAAGACTTATGACTGTTTTAATTAATGAAGTGAGATGTATTTAAATAACAAAGTAAATAATAATATTCAAGCAGGTAGTAGTGGAAACAGAAATTAATTTCATGGATGAACTATTAGCAGAAGTAGAGCTCAAAGAGGATATTCAAACAGAAGCATATTTTGATCTGTTAATTAAAAAAAATATAGGTTTAGAGGAAAAAATAGCGCGTAACTTTAAAATTGCAGAGGTAGAAGTTAAAATAATTAATGATTTCTATCTTAAAAAGATGTTCTGGTTATTCTCAAGCAGCTAAAGCTAGAATTAACGAAAAGCGAAAAAAATTATAAAATTTAAAACTGTCATACATATGGGCTTTTTTAGTTGCGCTGGAGTGTTCAGCAATTATCCAACCAAAGAAATCCGGAATAATAATAATAATAATAACCGGAGCCTATTATGCAAGAATTTCAACAAGGAATTAGGAATTTCACTTAGGTTTCACTTAATCTGATCCAGTACGGCTCCTGTTCAGCACAAAAAAAGCCCAAAACAAAATTCAAACTCGGGATCAAGGATATAGGTTCCATACCCTAAATAATAATAAAATAATCTTATGTAGTTTCACATTTATCTATAAACTTTGATTGCTCCTAAATATTTTTCGAATTTACAAATCCACCATGCAAAACTAAAATTAAAGGATGTTTTATGTTTTCTGGTTCATTAAAATTTTGCAGTAAGTGAACTAAATTATATCTCCACATTCCATCAAAAAAAAGTGAATCATATTGGCAATAAATTGAACTAAATTTTGGCAATAAAATATAATTACTAAAAAATATTTTAGTGATTTTTTTATTTATTTTACATTTATAAACAATTAATTTTAGGTTATAAAATATAATTGATATAAACTTCCGAAAAATTGATTTATAATATTCTGTTATTGTAATGAAATAAGAATCCATAATAATTTCAATCGATTCCAGTTATCATGAAAATAACAATTTTAATATTTCAGAAGTCTCTAATATAAATTTCGATTTTCATTTGTTTTTAAGTCTGTAAATATTAAATTAAATAAGACACAATATCAAAATAATAAATTATCAAACAAAATAAGGAGGACTTTATGATCGATAAATTCAGAAAGTTTTTAATAATTGCTTTAATTCTAATATTCTTTGCTTCAAATTCAAATTCGCAGAATGATAAAATTAGACCAAGCTTAAATGCAAGTGTTTCGCAGACAATTGGTTTAGACACAAAAATTGATATCAATTATAGTAGACCAGGTGTTAAAGGAAGAAAAATTTGGGGAGATTTAGTTCCATTTGGTTTAACACCAGGGAACAAATATTCAGATGATAAGCCTTTCCCATGGAGAGCAGGAGCTAATGAAAATACAACTTTTGAAACCAGCAAAGATATTTTAATTGATGGCAAAAAACTTCCTGTCGGGAAATATGGGATTCACATGATTCCGGGAGAAAAAGAATGGATTGTAATTTTTAGCAAAAATAATTCACTATGGGGAAGTTATAAATATAATGAGGCAGAAGATGCATTAAGAATAACTGTAGCTCCAAAAGAAGCTCCTTTTGAAGAGTGGTTAACTTATGGTTTTGATAATTTGAATGGAACTTCAGCAACAGCATTTTTGCATTGGGAAAAACTTATTATTCCATTTCAGGTTTCAATAGTAGAATAAAATTTATAATATTACTTTAACTTAGTTATTCGGCAGCTGAATTGGAAAATATTAAGTTGCCGATATTGATCTGATATACTCAATTTTTAGGTGGATATGAATCTTCGGAAAATCTTAATCTCATTTGCAATATTTTCATCAATGATTAATTTAAATCTAATTGCACAAATTCAGCGACCTATGAATAGTGCGGAAATTATTGAATCAATTAAAAAACTAAATGTGGCTGGAAGCGTTTTGTATATTGCAGCTCACCCAGATGATGAAAATACTTCAGTGTTGGCATACTTTTCAAAGGCGAGAAAATTAAGAACTGGTTACTTAGCTTTAACTCGCGGAGATGGCGGTCAAAATTTAATTGGTTCTGAAAAAGGTGATGAAATTGGAATTATACGAACAAAGGAATTGCTTGCTGCCAGACGAATTGATGGAGCCGAACAATTTTTTACAAGAGCAATTGATTTTGGTTATTCTAAATCTCCAGAAGAATCTTTTAAGTTTTGGGGGAGAGAAAATATATTATCCGATGTTGTTTGGGTAATTCGAAATTTTAAGCCGGATATTATTATTACTCGCTTCCCATCTGATGGAAGCGGCGGACATGGTCATCACACAGCTTCAGCAATTTTAACCGAAGAAGCATTTAAAGCTGCTGCTGATTCTGCTAAATTTAAAGATCAGTTAAAATATGTTGAACCTTGGCAAGCTAAAAGATTATTTTGGAATAAGTGGCGACCATCAGATGAAGAACAAAAAGGATTGATAAAAATTAATGTCGGAGATTATAATTCAATTTTAGGAAAATCATATACCGAAATTGCAGCTGAAAGCAGATCAATGCATAAGAGTCAGGGTTTTGGAGCTTCAGAAAGACGAGGAAATATTTTTGAATATTTTGAATTGAATGCTGGGAATAAACCAAATTCTGATTTGTTTGATAATATTGATATAACTTGGAATAGAATTGAAAATAGTCAGAAAATTCAGCACCAAATTAATAAAATTATTTCTTCCTTTAATCCTGAAAAACCATCTCAATCAGTAAATGGTTTAATTGAGTTAAATAATGAATTAAACTCTATAAAAAATAATTATTGGGTTGAGCAGAAAAAGAAAGCATTACTTTCAATAATTCAATCGTGTACAGGATTGTGGTTTGAAGCAATCTCAGATGATTATTCAGCCTCTCCTGGAGATAAAATAAATTTTACCACAACATTAATAAACAGATCGGACATAAATTTTACTTTAGAAAATATATCACTTTCAGATCAACTTGCAGACTCAACAATAAATATTAAATTAGAAAATAATAATCCCGTTGAAATAAAAACTAACTTTATTCTTCCAAAAGATTTTCCAATCTCTCAGCCTTATTGGTTAAAAGAAAATAACAACGGAAAAATATTTAATGTTGATGATCAAAAATTAATTGGATTACCGGAAAATCCACCAGCAATAATAGTGTGGGCAACTTTAAAAGTGGGAAATGATATTTTAAAATTTCAAACACCTTTGGATTACAAATGGACCGATAGAGTAAAAGGTGAAGAATATAGACCATTCGAAATTCGTCCACCCGTTGTAACTTCAATTCAGAATAAATTAGAAATTTTTTCTGAAGATGCTCCCAAGGAAATTAAGGTTCGATTAAAAAGTAATACAAATAAAGTTACGGGCGTGTTAAAACTTAACGGAAATTCAGATTGGAAAGTTTCACCAAGTGAAATTCCATTTTCGTTTGATAAAAAAAATTCCGAACAAACTTTCACTTTTTCAATAACTCCTCCAAATTTTAAAAACGTAGCAAATCTAACTGCCTATATTTTAATTGATGGAAAAAAATACAACAAAGATATGGTTGAAATTTATTATGATCATATCGGTTATAACACTTACTTTCCGGATAGTAAAATTAAATTAGTAAAACTAGATATTAAAAAATTTGCCGGAACAATTGGATATATTATGGGAGCCGGAGACGATGTTCCCGAAGCACTTGAAAATTTGGGTTATAAAGTTGCAATGCTGAGTGATGAAAAACTTGACAGCGAAAATCTAAATAATTATGATGCAATTATTACCGGAGTAAGAGCTTATAACACAAGAGATAGATTAAAATTTGATCAGCTGAAATTATTGGAGTATGTGAAAAATGGCGGAACTTTGTTAGTGCAGTATAATGTTTCTTCTGGCTTACTTACTGAAAACATTGGCCCGTATCCTTTTTCAATAACTCGTGAAAGAGTTACAGATGAAGATGCAGATATTAAATTTCTAAATCCGGAAAATAAACTTTTGAATTTCCCCAACAAAATTACTAATGAAGATTTCGATAATTGGGTGCAGGAAAGAGGTTTATATTTTGCAGATAATTGGGATAAAAATTACACACCTATTTTTGCCTCGCACGATAATGGTGAAAATGATTTAAAGGGAAGTCTTCTTTTTACAAAATATGGAAAAGGTAATTTTATTTACACCGGAATTTCATTTTTCAGACAATTACCATCTGGAGTTCCCGGCGCATTCCGACTTTTTGTTAACTTAATTTCTGCAGGAAAGTCAAATGAATGAAGAACAAAATGAAAATTCTATTGAAATATTAGATGAAGAAAAACCACCAATATTTTCTTCATGGAAAAAACTTTATATAATTGTTTTAATAAATTTAATTTCACTTATTATTCTATTTTATTTATTTACAAAATATTTTAGCTGAAATTTATTCTAATTAATTGGCCGATGAATGAGTATTCTTGATTGGATTGTTCTTATAGGTTTTTTGTTGTTTGTTTTGGTTTATGGAATTTGGAAAACCAGAGGCAAAAAAAATATTCAAGAATATCTGCTTGCAAATAGATCAACTCCTTGGTACACCGTAACGCTTTCAATAATGGCGACTCAAGCAAGTGCAATTACATTTCTTTCAACTCCTGGACAAGCATATGTTGACGGGATGCGTTTTGTGCAATTCTACCTTGGTTTGCCAATTGCAATGATAATTCTTTCTATAACTGTAGTCCCAATTTTTCATCGATTAAATGTTTATACAGCTTATGAATATTTAGAGCAAAGATTTGATTTAAAAAATAGAATTTTAGGGAGTGTGCTTTTTTTAATTCAAAGAGGCATGGCAGCCGGATTTACAATTTTAGCTCCGGCATTAATTATTTCTATTTTACTGGGTTGGGATATTCAGCTTACAATTTTATCAATTGGCGGAATTGTAATTTTATACACCACTTCCGGCGGAACTGATGCTGTTAACAAAACTCACTTATTACAAATGATAATAATTACATTTGGAATGTTCTCAGCATTCTTTATGATTTTGCATTATTTACCAAACGATATTTCATTTTTAGATGCCACACATATTGCCGGGAAAATGGGCAAACTAAATGCAATTACTTTCGATTTTGATTGGTATGACAGATACAATATTTGGACCGGATTAATCGGCGGAACATTTTTAGCTTTATCATATTTTGGAACAGATCAATCTCAAGTGCAAAGATATTTATCAGGAAAGTCAATTGCACAAAGCAGAATGGGACTTTTAGCAAATGGAATTATTAAAATTCCAATGCAGTTCAGTATACTTTTTCTTGGAACAATGGTTTTTGTGTTTTATCAATTTATTACTCCGCCTCTTTTCTTTAATTCTGTTGAATTAGAAAAAGTAAAAAACAGCAATTACTCAGCTGAATATTCAAATATTAAAAATCAGTTTGATGAAATTCATAAAATAAAAAGAAATCAATTAAGGGAAATGTTAGATGCAGAAAATTCAGAAAATGAAAATGTTAATACAATTTCTGAAAAAATAAATAATTCTGTAGCCCAAGAAAAAAAACTTAAATCAGAAGTTACAAGCTTAATTAAAAAAGTTGATTCAAGTGCAGATACAAATGATATAAACTATATTTTCCTCAGTTTTGTTATAAATTATTTACCAGCGGGATTAATTGGATTAATTTTGGCTTCCATTTTTTCAGCTTCAATGTCATCAACTTCTGCAGAGTTAAATGCTTTGGCTTCAACATCTGTAATTGATATTTACAAAAGATTAATTAAATCAGATGGATCAGATAGACATTATGTTTTTGTTTCAAAATTAACAACAGTATTTTGGGGATTTTATGCAATCGGTTTTGCAATGTTCGCAAACAAATTAGGTTCGTTAATTGAAGCTGTGAATATTCTAGGATCATTATTTTATGGAACGATTTTAGGAATATTTTTAATTGCATTTTATTTAAAAAAAGTAAATGGAACAGCAACTTTTTATTCTGCAATAATTGCTGAAACAATCGTAATCTTAATTTACTTTTTCACTTCAATTCCATATCTCTGGTATAATGTAATTGGATGTTTAGTACTAATTGCCATAGCAGTTTTTCTAAATAGGTATGCAACTTATAACTAAAAAAATCAATTATTTTTGAAACTTTATAGAGACTTACTCAAAATCGTCTTCTATTTAAAATTTAATTTCAATAAAAGTGGACTCCCCGCAACTGAGTAATATTCACATAATTCGTTCTTATTATACTCTGGAAAAAAGTAGTTACCCTTAAATAATTAAATAAATATTTTTATTTTTGTATTATTGCGAGTATAATTAAGTTGTGACTTATATAAAAAGACACCATGCTAATAAGATAAAATCAAATCAAATAAAATAAATTTCAGCATTATCTCTTGAAATTTTTTAAATATATAATAAATTATAATACTATGAGACAATTAATTAACTTTATTTTACTTTTTTTTATTACAGCAGAATTTTGTGTAATTGAATGTAAGTCAAAAACAAGCAATAATCAGCAACCGATCGTAAAAACAACCTATGGGGATATATCTGGTAGTTTTAGCCATAATGTTTATGCTTTTAAAGGCGTGCCCTACGCCAAAGCTGAAAGATTTATGCCTCCGCAGGATCCTGATTCTTGGGAAGAAATTCTTAAATGTGAAGATTTTGGACCTGTTGCAAAGCAAGTAGTACCATGGTATCCCGATTCTGTACAAAGCGAAAAAGAACTCTTCAGTGTGAATGTTTGGACACAGGGAATAATGGATGGCAAAAAACGTCCGGTAATGCTCTGGTTGCATGGCGGAGGTTTTCATATTGGAGCTAGCAATGACCCGATGACTTATGGTGAAGCGTTGGCAAAAAAAGGTGATATAGTGTTTGTGTCTATAAATCACAGGTTGAACATTCTTGGTTTTCTTGATTTATCGGTATGTGGTGAAAAATATTCAAAATCAGCAAATGTAGGTATGCTCGATATTGTAAAAGCATTGGAGTGGATACAAAATAACATAGATAATTTTGGAGGCAATTCGTCTGATGTAACCATTGTGGGCGAATCTGGCGGAGGCGGCAAAGTTGGCACACTCATGTGTATGCCATCAGCAAAAGGTTTATTTAATAAGGCAATTATCCAGAGCGGTACACTTATAAATGTGATGACAAAAGAGAAATCACAAGCCTTAGGCTTAGCTGTACTTGAAAGTTTTGGGCTTACACCAAAAGAAGTTGAAAAACTAGATACAATACCATACAAGGATCTTGTAAAAGCTGGAAACGATGCAATAGAAAAAATTTCGGGCCCAAGAAAACCTGGCTCGCTAACAATGTTTGGCTTTGCACCTTCTGCTGATGGAGTGGTTTTACTTCAACAACCTTTTAGTCCGGGATTTTCCGATATTTCAAATGAAATTCCGCTTATGATAGGTTCTACGCTAAATGAAATGATGCCAACAGCATATAGCGAAAAAGATCTTACAATTGAACAGGCTAAAGAACGCTTATCAAAAAAATATCGTAATAAAACTGATCAATACATTGAGTTATTTGCAAAGGCTTATCCAAACTTTATACCTCAGGATCTACTTTCCATTGATGAGGTTTTCAGACCAAATATAATACGAACCGCTGACGCAAGAGCTTCAGAGACGAATGCCCTCATCTATGTTTATTTTTTAGCATGGAAAAGTTCAGTTGATAATGAATCAAAAGGTTCCTTTCATGGTTTAGATATTCCTTTGGCTTTTAATAATGTTGACATGAGACCCGACTGGACGGGCAATTCAGAAGCAGCCAAAAAATTAGCTGACAAAATGAGTTCTGCATGGATTAACTTCATAAAAACAGCTAATCCTAATGTAGAAGGTATACTTCCAAAGTGGGAACACTATACTGCCCAAAACGGTGCTACAATGTATTTTGATAATGAATGCAGAATTGTAAATAACCACGACAGAGAATTGATGAATTTCATCAAACAGAATAATTAGTCGGACGAGACATTTATGAATTTTATGAATGACTCTGATTATAATTTTATATTTCGCTAAAAGTTTGTATAACAGCCATAGGTTAAATGGTTATGTTAAGGGCAAGTATTTACACGAATTAAAAAGTGTATGTCGTTTCTTATACCGACCGCTAACGGAAATAAATTAAAAGCCCAGAAATTAACAACATAGAAAGCTGTTAAAACTATTCTGGAATAAATATTTTAAACTCTATCGGAAATTTAGTTTATTGCTTTTGTTTCCATCAGCATAGCTTGTCTAGGCTTATTGGGTATATCGGCTTATTCAATTGAGAGAATGAAAAAAGAGGTTAGTATCCGCAAAGTTTTAGGTTCAGGAGAGTTCGAAATAGTGTTTTTACTTACTAAAGAGTTCTTTGGAATTTTGGCATATTTGTTGCGATTTCAACTCCAATAAGTTATACCATTAATAATCCATGGCTCCAAAGTCTTCCTATTAGTGTTGACTTCGGTTTAAGAGTATTTATTTTTGGTGTGTTCATATTACTTGCATTGAGATTTGCAACTATTTTTTCACAAACTTTACTGCATTAAAGAGTAAGCCGGGGGAGTCATTTCAATTTGAATAAATATTACAATAGTTATTTACTAATTTGGTGTCACCTTAAAGTGTTAAAGCCGTCATAATATTTTTCAAATTATAAATGTAGGAAGCAAATATTTGTTCAAGATTTAGGAGATACATAGATGATTTACTCAAAACGTTTTACAGTTGGGTTTGTTGTAACAATGATTTTCACATTTTGTATCGAGACTTACGCGCAAACTTCAATTAAAGAAGAAACGCGCTTTCCCTGGGCAAGTTCACAAAAGGATTTTATAAGAGATTGGCTGATAATAGGAGGTTTCCCGAATCAAGATGAAAATGGTTTTGACACGGATTATTTGCAGGAAAACAGCGGTGAGGAGAAAATCCAACCGGTCAATGATATGACTCATACCCGTCCCGATGGATTTAAATTTTATTGGAAAAATTATGAATCTCCTTACAACTATATTAATTTTTACGATATTCTCGAAGATGTTACATACAGCAACAAAGTTGGGTATGCTTATACAAAAATAAGCAGACAGAATGCCGGTAAAGAAATTCTTTCTTTCGGAAGCAATGTGGGATGTAAAATCTGGGTGAATGGAAAACGAGTTTATTCGAACAAGAATGGCAATGCGTCCGGTGAAAATAATCAGATCGAAGTAGATTTACTAATGGGTGAAAATTCCATCCTTCTAAAATCAGTGAATGGCGGCTGGACTTGGGGTTTTTGGATGAGATTAATAAAACCGGAAAATTTTTCGCTTGTTCACGAATTCCAGCTTTCACCCGAAATTATAAAATCTTCCGACCAAAACAAACTTGTTATTAAAACCGACAGAACCTTAAACAAGGAAATTCAAAAAATTGATGTTACTGTTAAAGCAGTTGCGGCAGGCGGAAAAGTTGTTTCGGAAAAGAAAGTAAAACGCGGAGAAGAAGTAGTTATCAATACTCAAAATTGGAAGGATGGAATTTATGATATTTGTCTAACGAGTATTAACACAAAAGGACAAGTTTTAACCGCTTATTTATACTGGTACAAAGGCGACGCTGTAAAAGCTGCCAAGGATTTAATTTCGAGCGTGCCGAATAAGCCTGAAACCCCAAAAGATATGCTTCATGTTATGCTTTCGGAATTAATAATCGACAGAGTTGGAAAAGATTTATCAAATATCGATTCATCAAAAATAAGCACGCTTTATTCACCTTTGATGGAATACGAGGAATCAGTAAATAATTCTGCCGTTCACGCGAATGGATTTGTAAGACTTACTTATCGTGATGAAACCGATAATACTCCGCAATTTTGCCGCGCGTATTTACCAATGAATTACGACCCCGATAAAAAATGGCCTCTTGTTGTAAATCTTCACGGGTATTACGGAGCAAATCCTCCTTATGTAAATTGGTGGTCAATTGATTCAAGGCATATGGATTTGGTTGACAGATACCCTGTAATTGATATTGAACCTCATGGAAGAGGAAATACAAGTTACACCGGAATAGGAGAGAACGATGTATTGAAATGTATTGAGCTTGCAAATAAAATGTTTAATGTTGATGAAGACCGGATTTATTTGAAAGGTGAATCGATGGGCGGTGGCGGAACCTGGCGTGTTGGAACAATGCATACAGATATTTTTGCTGCAATTGCTCCAGTATACGGCGGTTGGGATTATCACGTAAATATGACGGAAGAACAAATTTCGAAACTAACCGAGCGGGAAAAATTCTATAATGAAAGAAGCAGCAATTTTGCACAAGCAGACGCAATGTTGACAACTCCAATATTCATTACTCACGGAGATATTGACGAATCGGTTGATGTTAATTTTTCGCGATATGCCGTAAAGATGCTTCAAAGATGGGGTTACGATATTCGTTATCACGAATATCCAGGTTACGGTCACGAAGGAATTCCATATACAGATGAAGTAATTTCGTGGTTTCTAAATCATAAAAAAAATAATGCGCCTAAAACTGTAAGAGTAAGATCTGCTGCCTTAAACTCAGCAAAATCAAACTGGGTAAAAGTATTACAGCGCGAAAATCCTTTTGCATTTATCGAAGCTGAAGCTGAAGTTTTAATAAATAACACAATAAGATTGGCAACTGAAAATGTAATTTCCGTTGAATTGACTCCGCCTGTTGCTCTGATAAATCCAAAAGAAAACGTTACAGTGGTTTGGAATGTTAATGATATCCGTGAAGTGGAGGTAAAAGATGGCAAAATAATTCTTACAGATAAAAATTACAAAACTTCTGCAAAATCTAAAAATCCCGAAATTGAAGGTCCGATTTCGGAAGTAACAACTACTCCGTTTGCAATTGTTATCGGAACTTCTTCCAAAGATACTTTAATGAATAAATTGTGCAGGATTAAAGCAACTGAATTTGTAAGTTATTGGAAAAACTGGCAAAAATATGAGCCGCGTGTTTTTCTTGATACAGAATTGAGTGAAATCGATATGGCAAAATACTCGCTTATTCTATACGGCGATGCGGAAGCAAATTTAATTACTAAAAAAATAGGAAATAAAATTCCATTAAAAATTTCATCAAGTAATATTGAAATATCGGGTAAAGTTTTTGAAGCAAAAGATGCCTGTGTACAAATGGTTTATCCGCACCCGTTGAATGATAAAAGATATGTAACAGTTATCGGGGGTACATCTGCAGCTGGAATGTACTTTTACACAAACGGCGAAGAGGATTTCGATTTCTTCATTAAAGATGGAAGTGTTGTAAACAGAAGTCTTGGATTCCCATCCGATAAACTTATTATTGCGCGGGGAATTTTTGATAATAATTGGAAAATTAGCGACAAATATACCGAAACAGGCGACTTTGATCTTAGAAAAAAATGCCCGTATAGGAGAGTTCAGTCCGATTTTACAACAATAATTGAGAATTTACCTTTAGTTGATAAGGAAATATTAAATACTTACATCGGAAAATATGAAATCCAGCCTGGGGTTAATATTAATGTATTTATTGAATCAGGAAATTTGATGGGAAACAGCCCGGACGGACAGAAATTCAAATTATTCCCGATTTCCGAAACAGATTTTTTTATTGATATGGCTGACGTTTTGTTAATGTTTAAAAAGAATAACGACGGAATTGTTGACGGTGTTGAAATCATTCAAAACGGTAATAAAATGATTTCCCGAAAAGTTAAGTAAGACCCAAAATTAAAGATTATAAAATTTGTCCGATAGAGATAACTATTGTTACTCAATTGACAAATTTTTTTGTAAACAGTCAATATTTTGGTAATCTCATAATTTTTGTTTCATGAATTAACTTTTGAAAACATACAATTATTACTAATATTTTTTACGCAGATTTATCAGTCATCAAATCTGAAAAGTTATATTGGATATTAAAGATTGAAGCATTCGTAGGTATATAAGGACTCAACCGCATCGTTATAGAGGATTGGAGATGACTCATGGGTAACACACTTTAATGCTGTCATTGGATAATCAATTTGCTGAATATGACCGAATCAGGGAAGGTTAAGAGTTCTTTTAGTTTTCAAATGATTTCTCCACCTCGACAAAAAAAACTAATAACTAAACTCAAATTTGCTAATATAGTTTATAAATTCCTTATTAGGACAGCCAATAATCAACCAATAAGACCATAAGAAAAAAAAATAAACTCGCGATCAAGGATTCTGGTTCCATACCCCCACGGCACACTTAACCAGATTCCCATCGAGTTGGTAAATTTCTTTTCGAAAATAAAGTTAAGTAGGTAGTACTATGCTGATTAAAATTCGGGTTTAGATTTTTTTTATTTTCTAAACTTTTTGAAAAATAAAGCGGTCGGGTTGAGGCGCTTGTTAGGCACTGTTTATTTAATAAATTTTTGGTATTAGTTTTTTTGTTCTCTTCTGATAATTGGAATATATATCACCCATTTGCTCAATCATAAATTTTTCTTCAACTCTAATTCGATTTATATATCCAACAAGAGTCGATAGTAACATAAGAATTACAGCTAACCAATTTGATAATGAAATAGAAATACCAGTAAAAATTAGCAATTGACCTAAATAGCCAGGATGTCTAATGAATTTATAAAACCCTTTTTCAATTAGTAAATGATTTTCAACTTTGGAAACCGAATAAGTAAAATATTGCTTGAGTTGCCTAATGGAAATAACCCTAATTATTAATCCTATCGTAATGATAAATAATCCTATTGTGAACAATATATTCCAATAATAGATTCGTCCAATTTTTGTTGCTGCAATAGAAAAAGAAAGTAAATACCCAGCTGTAATTGAAATCACAATGAGCCATAGGCTTCCTTTATCTCTCACGCTAACAATTTTCAATTTCTTCTTTTGCTGATAGTTCACATAATACTCAAACAATCCATATAAATAAACTATCACGATTATGGTTATTATTTTAAAATTCATTCAGAACTCGGATCAGTTTATGTTGTGCCTAAGCCGAAGCCCAAAACAACAATGCCACATTTATTAAATAACTTTTTAATTAGAACAAACTTTTTTTGACTGTATAATCTTTAACAGGAAGATTAAACGGAACAACTACTTTTTAAACTGCATAAAAGCCCTGTGCAAAAAAAGCTTTAGGCATGAGGCACGGGTTAGATGCTTTTTTTATTAATTATTTATTTGCTTATAAATCTGCCGCAAATTAAAGCACCAACAAATATATTAATAAAAGTTAACGGAACAGCCAGCCATAATACATTGATTGGTAATACGGAAAAATTCCATAAAGCAATCCAATGCGTAACATATACTATTATCCAAACAATGAAAGTTGTTTGCAATACTTTGAATTTTTTCGAAATAATAAAAATCATAACTGCAATTATTATTCCCCATATAAGCCAGAGAATGTTATTTACGGGTTCATTGGGCAATACAAGATTAATTGCTTTGAAGTGCATATCAATATCTGGTTTTGCAAATAACATCCACCTTAAAGTTTCAAAAATGTTTATCCATAAACTAACAAGGAGAATTTGCCAAATTGCTTTTTTAAAATTTGCCATAATAATTCCCATATTCTAGTTTTTAATATATTTGTTATAGCAGCGTAACGTCAGCGCAAATTACCAGCCAATATTTATTAAATTACATTCTATTACAAATTAAAATATTATCTACAAATATGAAATATTAATATTGTATAAATTCTTAACTTAAAGAGAGCAAGGCTCTCTTTATAGCTGAAACATCTTACTGACTTTCATCTGATAGGATGCTCTGATTTTTTTCTGAACAAAGTGTGATATGTAATGTGTAAGTTGATTATACAAAACCCATTGATTCTTTACCTTCGGATTTTCTTCAACAAATTCAGCAATCCCTTTGCCGAAAGTTTTCTGTCTCTGATCTTTGTAATCAATTGCTAGTTTTAGGTTTTGAAGTATGTTGATTCTTCTTTAATGAGAGGGATTTGTTCGTAAGTATCTTCAATCTGCTGTTTAAGATTTTCAACAATTATTCCCGATGTGTGTTTGCGTAGAACTTATCCAATACTTCACCAAATACACTTCCGTTACTGAAAATGCTTCTTATTCCGCCCCAGAACATTCTTACTCCTTCACTTTAATCATAACTGTTGTGAACAAACAAACTGAGAGCAATATCACTTTCTCCATCGTGAAGAGTTATTTCGGGAAAGGTAATCTGTAACCTCATTCTGCTGTTTTCAACACATGAATGACTCGGGTCAATGTACCAGTCGGTCGTAAGATCATTAAGCTGTTCTAGAACAGGTTTTATCACTTCCGCATTTGTAACTAATTGGTAAGTGTTTTTCTGGATTGCAATCAGTTCATTATTATCTTCTCTGATTATTGCTTTGTACTTATTAGTAGGGAAGTACAATCAGCTTGTATCTTTTACTTGAACTTTTGTTTCAATTACAGGAAATAAAAACTTCCATAGTTTTTTATCTACTTCTGTTGTTATGTAATTTACCTCACTTTGTTAAATATGCTATTATCAAATAGAATGTTCTGGAGCATCATCTATGACAATTACACAATATTTGCAAACTGTGAAAGCAATATTTAAATATCAGGTATCTAAGGATAATATTACCAAGAATTCAATGGATCATTTAATAATTCCAATAATCAGTAAGAAAAATTTGATTAAACGTGAAAATGAATATTACAATAAAGAAGAAATACAATCCTTTATCAAACAAGAAATGAGTGAAAATTTGAGAAACATCTTTACCGGTTTATTTTTAACCGGCTGCAGGATAGAAGAATTTACGCATCTCACATGCAAAGATTCAATTGATTTAGAAAGTAGAATGATACTTATAAGAACAACTGAAATGCATGAAACCAAAACAGAATTTTCAGAAAGTAATATTCCGATCACAAATCATTTATTTAAAATAATCCAAAAATTAGAAGCAAAAACAAACTCTGAGTTTATATTTACGAATGAGGAAGGCAATCAAATAAAAGAAAGATGAATATTAGATAAATGTAAAGAAACAGCAAAAAATGCTGGAATAGCAAAAAATGCGACAGTACATAAATGGAGACACTCATTTAGTTCTCATATGCTGATTACCGGCTTACAGTATGAAGAACGCGAGTATTTGATGAGGCATAAACCAGAGGAGATGACTGCTCACTATACAAAAGTCAATCCAAGGGAATTGCATGATAAACTTTCAAATCTTGATGAAATCATAAAAGATATTTAGAAATATTAACTAATTTCAATTCATTAACAATGCTGTCCAAATGGGCAGCTTTTTTTATGTCCGGAGATTAAAATGAAATTTAAAGAATTCCTCCCATATTTAAATAATGAAGAAAAAGCAGAAGAATATTTAAGAGAAGCTAGGATATTTAAAAAGTTTGAAACATGTATTTACTGTAACAGCGGTTCATTAAGAAAAATTAGAAGAGGTAAAATAAAATGTCACAACTGTAAGAGAGAATGGAATAGGAGGAAGGGGAGCATTATTGAAAGGTCAAGATTGGATTACTCTATTATAATAATGATTATAAAATTGTATTCTATGGGATTATCAATTTTTATGATAAGCAATGAAACAAGTAAATCAAAATTGAGTATTTCACCTATTATTTATGAAATAAGAAATAAAATAAAAAATAAAGTAGATATAAAAATTGATAACTCCAGTCTGCTTCTTCTTTATTCACTAGTGAAGAACTAATTTGCAGAATTATTGATTTATATGAGCATTTTAATAATAGATTTTTTCCTCTTGAGATTTATAATACACTTATTTAATGATTTGAAAGAATACAGTGCAATTAAAATTGGATTTCCCGTTCTTCGAATTAGTCGTTTACTTGATAATGAGGACAGTCCTTTTATATTTTTGGAAAACTATTTTCACTCTCAAATTACTTTAAAAGTTGGGGAAGTTTTTTCTCAACTTTTATATGATAATTATGAAATTGATTGTAATGATAATCTGAATTTTTTGAACGAAAAAAAAACAGATTCATGAGGAAATAATTAGTTTTTCAAAATTCCTAAGAATAAAAAGGTGAACCTTTTTTGGAAAATGAGAGTTTTAACCCATATACTGGGCATAGACCTCTAGTTTGAATTTTTTTATAGCTTATAATATTTTATTCTCAATCAAAATTGAAAGGAAGAAATGGAATCAATAACAATTGGTGTAGATGTGGGAGCGAGTCACGATAGCTGCGCAGCGTGTAACCTTGAAGAAAGAAAATTTTTGCCGGAAACACATTTTGAGAATGAATTAATTAATGAAGGGACAGCTGATGAAATATTAAGTATTTGGTCAAAAACTATAGCAGATTGCATAAAAAAAGCTAAACATTTCAAAGTTAACGGTATTGGATTTGCAATGCCAGTACCTTTTGATTATGTTAAAGGCATTCCATTATTTAAAAGCGAAAATAGGAAATATGAAAATATTTACGGACTTAACATTCCAAAACTTTTAAGAAAGTTACTTTATATATATAATAATTTCCCAATTCGTTTTTTAACGATGCAACAGCGTTTGCAATTGGTGAGGATTGGATAGGAAAAGCAGCGGGTATGAACTGTTCGCTATCTTATTACTCTAGGAACAGGTTTTGGTTCTGCAAACCGGATACCTGTTGTTGATGGTAATGAGGTATTTCCTGCTGGAGCAGTCTGGCATTTGCCATTAGAGAATGGAACTGCTGATGATTACTTTTTCGCCCGTGGTTTACTAAAACGTTATTTTGAGAAAACTGGTTAAATACTAAATGGAGTGAAGGAACTTGCAGAAATTTCGAAAGAAAATGAAATTGTTCAATAGCTTTTCTACGATTTTGGTTGAAAACTGGGTATTTTCTTGAAACCATGGATCGAATTATTTGGGGTTGATGTTTTAGTAATTGGTGGTAATATATCTAATACATTCAATCTCTTTGGCGGTAGTTTAAAAATATTTTCGAGACAGCCAGAATAATCTAAGAATAGAAATTTCAGAATTGAAAGAAAAAGCCTCAATAATTGGAAGGGCTATATTGATTAACGATAATTTTTACTCTGGCACTAAATCACAGTTAATAAAAATGTAACTAAATCTTTTAAAAGGAAAATATGTTAAAATCAAAAATTTCTTTAAAGTATATCCTTCCCGTTCTTTTGTCTTTTTTTGTTGCAAGCTTTTGTGATTTAGTTGGTATTGGTGTTGACCGTGTAAAAAGCGATTTTGAACTAAGCAACACACTTGTACAACTAATTCCTTCTGTTGTATTTCTTTGGTTTTTTATTTTATCGGTTCCAGTTGGCATATTGCAAGATCGAATAGGAAAGCGAAACGTATTAAACATAGGTATACTTATTACTTTAATCGGAATGCTATTACCTTTTTTCTTTTATTCATTCACCATGATTCTCACAGGTTTTGCTTTTTTGGGAATTGGAAATACCATTGTGCAAGTATCTGCCAATCCATTACTAGTTGATGTTGTTCCATCTTCACACCGTTCAAGTTATCTTAGTTTATCACAATTTGTAAAATCGGTTGGTTCAATGATTGCAGCACCACTTGCAGGGTGGTTTGCCATCTATTATGGTGATTGGAAGTTTCTCTTTCTTGCGTTTGGATTAGTATCATTAATAGCAATTATTTGGTTAACTTCAACCAAAATTGAAGAAACGAAAAATATCGAACAGCGAGCAACTTTTATATCATCATTTAAGTTACTAGGAAATAGTTTTATTGCCATAATGGTACTTGGAATATTTTTAATTGTTGGAATTGATGTTGGGGTTAATTCAGTTTCTGGTCAATACTTATTATCGAAATTTGGGTCAGAACAAACCTTAGCTGAATCTGGACGAAGCATTTATTTCTTTGGAAAAATGCTAGGAACATTTGGTGGCGCAATTTTACTAGCTAAAATATCTTCTCGGAAATTTTTTATATGGTCGTCAATAATCGGATTAGTATCAATCTCTTTACTTTTTATTATTCCATCTGAAAATATGGCCTTGATAATTATTTTTATAATCGGGTTAGGATTATCTAATATATTTCCGCTTATTTATTCACTTACAGTTGAACAATATCCAACTCGTGCTAACGAAATCTCAGGCTTAATGATTATGGCAATATCTGGCGGGGCGTTTTTACCTTTATTAATGGGTTTGGTTAGTGATTTGTATAATGTAGGAACAAGTATAATTGTTTTGTTATTAGCAGTATCCGTAATTTTAATAACGTCTTTGAAGGTTGCAAAAAAAGCATGAACAAAAATTCTATTATGATTTATAAGGGAATATAAAATGAAAAAACATATTATTATAATAATTTTATTAATAGTTTTTGAAGCATGTAGTTCAATTTCTAACGAAAAAATTAAAATTGAACTAGCCTCAAAATTGGATACAAACAAATCTATAGCTTTTACAAAGGCTAAAGCTTTAGAAATTATGAAAAGTGGTTTTAATGCTGGGGATGGATACAGAGAAGTTTGGATCCGTGACTATAATACATTTATTGAATTGGCAGCTAAAGTTCATCCAGCTGAAGAGTTAAAAGCAAATCTGATAATTTTCTTCAAATTGCAGGGTAGTGACGGCAATATAATTGATGGATTTACACCTCGTGAAGATACAGAAATAAATTACGATTTTACATATTCGGATTTGGCACCAAATTATGCCGGACATAAAAATTCAGTTGAAACTGACCAAGAAACTTCACTTATTCAAGCTATCTATAAATATATTAACCTTACAGGTGATAAAGCTTTTCTAGATGAAATAATTAGAGGAAAAACAGTTGCTGAGCGTATGGAATGGGCAATGGATTATTTAATTGAAAATCGTTTTTCAGATGAGTACGGTCTAATTTGGGGAGCAACTACTGTTGATTGGGGCGATGTGCAACCAGAACATAGTTGGGGAGTTGACATAGATGAAAATACGCATCGTGCAATAGATATTTATGACAATGCCATGTTTATCATAGCTTTGGACAATTTAATGGAAATGCTGCCAAAAACAGTAACAAAATGGTCACCAGTAAAAAAAAGACTTATAAAAAACTGCCGTGAACATTTGTGGGATATAAATAATCAAAAGTTTATTCCACACATCTATTTGAATGGTTCTCCATTCCCAAAAGATTTTAATGAAAACGAGATATATTATTTTGGAGGTACTACCATTGCAATTGAAGCTGGGTTACTTACAAATAATGAAATACTTTCATCCATAAATAAAATGGTTGAACTAATAAAAAAAGCAGGAGCAACCTCTATCGGACTTACAATTTATCCTGCCTACCCAGAAGGATTCTTTAAAAATAAAGGTATGTATCCTTATGGATACCAAAATGGTGGTGACTGGACTTGGTTTGGCGGAAGGATGATTCAGCAGTTAGTTAAATATGGATTTCTTGAAAAAGCTTATGAACAGTTACTTCCAATGACAGAAAGAGTTTTAAAAAACAACGGATTTTTTGAATGGTATACAATAAATAATGAGCCGCGAGGTTCAGGTACTTTCAGAGGCTCTGCTGGAGTTTTATTTGTTGCAATTGAAATGTTTGAAAAAGAAATATTTTAAAATAAAAAATATATGGTAAAAATGAATAAAATTTTGTTGTTTATTTTTTTTCTTAAGATGGTTTATGCTCAACCAACTAATTTGATAAATGAAGTTGATCCCAATATTGGTGTGGCACATTCACGTTGGTTTTTTTATACACCAGCCGCTAATCCATTTGGAATGGCCAAACCTGCAGCTTCAACATATGGACAATATGGAAATAAATCTGGATGGGAAGCAACTGGATATGATCAACGTCATGAATCAATTGAAGGATTTGTTAATTTTCATGAATTTCAGATAGGCGGAATATCATTAATGCCAATGGTTGGCAATCTAAAAACTATTGCTGGAAAATTAGAATCCCCAGATGAAGGTTACCGTTCAAGATTTTCACATAATAATGAATTAGCTGAACCTGGTTATTACAGAGTTAAACTTGATGACTACAATGTTATAGCTGAACTAACATCCACACCCCGTGTTGCTTTTCATAGATACACTTTCCCCGAAGCAAAAAATTCTTACATAATTTTTGATGTTGGAAATGTTCAGGGAGAAAGTGGAAAAGTGGCAAATGCATTTGTCAGACGAGTTTCAGAAACTTCACTTGAAGGTTTTGTAGAAACATTTCCAGAATATGTTAAAAACTATCAACCCGGTGCTTCAGTTAAAATGTATTTTTTTGCTGAAATGGATAAAAAACATTCCGGCTTTGGCTCATTTGTAAAGGAACAAAGATTTCACCAATCTGAATCTGTTCAAGGAGAGGGCTGCGGAATGTATTTTGATTTCCATACACATGAAGGTGAAAAAATTACTATAAAAATTGGACTTTCTTACACAAGCATTGCAAATGCACGCATAAATCTTGAAACTGAAGCTCAAAATCTGAATTTTGATTCTGCTCGAACTAAAGCGCAAAATTATTGGAACAATATGTTAGGAAAGATTGCAATTGAAGGAGGATCTAAAAGCAACAGAACTAAATTTTACACTGGACTTTATCATGCACTACTTGGGCGAGGATTGGCAAGTGATGTAAATGGGGCTTATGTTAAAAACAATAGTACAATCGGACAAATTCCTTTGGATGAAAAAGGTAAACCTAAGTACAATCATTACAACACTGATGCTGTATGGGGTGCATTCTGGAACCTTACACAATTATGGGCAATGGTTTACCCTGATTACTTTAATGAATTTATCAATTGCCAGTTGGATATTTATCGTGATTGCGGATGGCTTGCAGATGGGATTGCAACATCTAAATTTGTTTCAGGAGTAGGAACAAATTTTATGGGACAAGTTGTTGCTTCCGCATTCAATCGAGGTTTAAGAGACTATAATATTGAAGATGCTTATTCTGCTGTTTTGCGCAATGAGCTTGATTGGCAAGACCGTATTAAAGGTGTTGGAAAAGCCGATACAAAAGTTTTTATTGAAAAAGGTTATGTTCCTTTTGATGAAATTAATGCATATTACACGGGATCAACTGCAGAAGCATCTCAATTTTCAGCATCGCATACACTCGAGTACAGTTTTAGTGCATATGCGGCTGCACAAATGGCTCACGCACTTGGCAAAAATGATGATTACTCAAGATTAATGAAGTTATCAACCGGTTGGATAAAACTTTTTGATGATGAAACTGGATTTATCCGTCCACGGGATTTGAATGGAAATTTTATTAAAGATTTTAACCCTTATGAAGCTTGGCGTGGATTTCAGGAAGGCAATGCTTTTCAATATACTTTTTATGTTCCACATAATCCAATTGGTCTCATTGAAAAAATTGGTAAAGAAAAATTTAATGAGAGGTTAAACGAACTTTTTGAAATGGCACAAGAAACCGGTTTTGGCGGAGGTAAGCAGATTGATGCTTTTTCAGGTTTACAAAATGTTTATAATCATGGGAACCAACCCAGCCTGCATATTTCATGGCTTTTCAACTATTCTAATGCTCCCTGGTTAACTCAAAAATGGGTTAGACAAATTTGTAATGATTTTTACGGAACCGATGGAATACATGGCTATGGTTATGGACAAGATGAAGACCAAGGTCAATTGGGAGCTTGGTATGTACTAGCCGGAATGGGACTATTTGATGTTAAAGGTGGTAGTGATGCTAATCCAATGATCCAGATAATCGTTCCTCAATTTAGTAAAGTTACTATTCAACTGGATCATAAATATTTTTCCGGACAAGAATTTATTATTGAAGTTGATGGCGATCCAACAAATGAGCATTATATTCAATCAGCAAGTTTAAATAATAAGGACTTAGATTCATTTGAATTTTCTTGGATAACATTTGTAAATGGCGGAAAACTAAAATTAGAAGTATCTGATAAGCCCAATAAAAACTGGGGTATTAATAAATAGAGATAATAAAAATAAATTTTAATTAAGGGAGAAGTTTACGAATTAAGATCAATTCTTAATGACGGCTCCAATATTTAAAGTAAATTAGTAAATTGATACATGCAAAATATTTCCAGCTAATTAAAAATGAATGAAAAAAATATGAAAAAAATTATACTATTTTTTTTTCTTTTAGGGATGCATCTATGTTCATGCGCACCAGAAAATAAAACTATTTGGGAAATAGGAGTAAACGACAATAGCGGAAATGAGTTTGCTCTTGCCCCAAAAGATTACACACGATTTATTGAAAAGGATTTTGGTTGGGAAGACAAATATTTTCTGATTGGAACTTCCAATGTGAAAAAAGACTGGCCATATATTTTGCCGGGAACAAGTGATACTTGGGGCGGAACTTGGGGAACATCAGGATGGCGCTCAAGTACATTGAATATTCTTTTTGGATTAAATGATGATCATTCAAATGGAGAATGGAAATTAACTATTGATATTCTCGATTGTAATTCAAAAGACCTGCCATTATTTAAAATAACAGTCAACGGTCAATCATGGAAGTATAGAATACCAATTATAAATAAAAATAATTTAATTGAAGGAGAGATTTCCGATTCATCAGAATTTTTAATCGAAATTACATTAGAAAATAGATTGTTAAGAACAGGCGGCAACGAAATAAATTTAACAATACTTGAAGGCTCTTGGTTAAAATTTGATCAAATAAAATTAGAGGGACCCGGCGATGTTAAGTTAACTGAAAATAATAATGTTTATATTCGCAATGTTGCTGCTGCAAATTACGAAATTGAATCAGAAATCGGTCCAGTACAACCTTTGTTAATTGATTTGGAACACATAAATGGAAAACCGGAATTACTTGTAAAACTTGATGATAATGTAATTTTAAAAGAAATTATTGAATCAGGACGTTATATATTTGAAGCGCCAATGCCAATAACAACTTTCACTACCGAGAGTAATTATGAAATAGTTATTAATGGAGATCTATTACAATCCGGTAAAGTTATTCGCAGTTCGCAAAAGCAGATTACACCTGCTGAATATGTGGATACTAAAATTGGAACCGCACACTCGCGGTGGATGATAGCACCGGGACCTTGGATGCCATTTAGTATGGTAAAAATTAGTCCAGATAACCAGAATGATGATTGGCAGGGAGGTTATGAGCCAACTTTCGAGTCAATTGGTTGTTTCTCGCACATACATGAATGGACTATGGCAGGGTTGGGAACTATGCCCACAAATGGAAAAATTCAGATTAATGTTGGCGATGAAAAAAATGTTGATAGTGGTTACCGATCAAAAATAAATAAATCAACTGAAGAAGCTCCAATTGGATATTATAAGGTTGAGTTATCTGACTATAATATTCTCGCGGAGTTGACCTCAACTACTCGTTGTGGATTTCAGCGCTATAGTTATCCGAAAGATAAAGAAGGTTCTCGTGTTCTATTAGATTTAGTTATTCCTGCAGAATACAGTTATAATTCGGTTGAAGTATACATAAAAAGGACAGGAGAAAAAACAGTAGAAGGTTTTAGTCATCAACTTTCTCCTGATACTTGGAGCGGTGGTATTTCCCAAGAATATACTGTTCATTTTATTGCTGAATTTGACCAACCAATTAAGAATTTTAGTGTTTGGACGGAAAATGGAATTCAAGAGAATACAGAATTACTTCAAGTTAAAGGAGCAAAAGACGCTGGAGCAATAGTTGAATTTGATATAAAAGAAAACAATGTTGTTCAATTGCGAACGGGTATTTCTTACGTTAGTATTGAAAACGCAAAAGAAAATCTCAATACCGAAATAACTATTCCATTTGGTTGGGACTTTGAAGCAGTTCGGAAAAATAATGTTGATACTTGGAATGATCTAATGCAAAGGGTAAAAGTTGTATCTAATGACCAACGCGAAAAAATGCGATTTTATAATAATTTCTACCGTTCATTATGTAGTCGTAATATTTTCAGTGATGTGAATGGAGAGTGGAGAGATGCTGATGAAAGAATTAGAAAATTGGTAGACTCTACATCACCGGCATTAGGATGTGATGCATTTTGGAATACATTTTGGAATCTCAATCAATTCTGGAATTTGGTAACACCTGAATGGAGCAACAAATGGGTGAAATCGCAATTGGCTATGTATGATGCAAACGGATGGATTGCAAAAGGTCCGGCAGGAATGGAATATATTCCTGTAATGGTTGCAGAGCACGAGATTCCGTTGATAGTTAGTACTTACCAAATGGGTATCCGAGATTACAATGTTGAAAAGGCGTATGAAGCAGTAAAAAAAATGCAAACCACTCCTGGTCAAGTTGTTGGTGGTGGATTTGCCGGTAATCGTGATTTAGAGGTTTACTTAAAATATAAGTATGTTCCATACGACAAAGGACGATTTTCAAATACATTAGAATATTCTTACGATGATTGGACAGTAAGTCAGTTTGCCAAAGCACTGGGAAAGGAAAATGATTATAAAACATTTCGAAATCGTGGGAACTATTGGAAAAATATAATCGATCCCAAAACAGGATATGCACGAATGAAAGATTCTAAAGGAACTTGGTTGCAAGATTTTGATGCTTACAAATCCGGGGCAAATCAACATTATGTTGAAGGAAATGCATGGCAACTAACTTTTTTTGTACCTCAGGATGTTCCCGCACTGGCAGAAGCAATTGGTAAAGAACGTTTTATTGAACGCCTCAATTGGGGTTTTAGTGAAAGTGAGAAAACTCGATTTAATGGAATAAATGACCAATATTGGGATTACCCCATTATGCAGGGCAATCAACAATCAATGCATTTTGCTTTCTTGTTCAATTGGGTGAACAAACCATGGCTTACGCAAAAATGGAGCCGTACAATATTAGAGCGTTACTATGGTTACGGTATTGCAAATGCCTATCTGGGAGATGAGGATCAAGGGCAAATGAGTGCATGGTTTGTAATGGCAGCTTTAGGTTTGTTTCAAACTGATGGTGGTTGTAGTAATATGCCAATATATGAAATTGGAAGTCCTATTTTTAAAAGAACAGAAATTAATCTTGGCAAACAATTTGGACGAGGTGATAAATTTGTAATTGAAGCAAAAAATACTTCTCGGCTAAATAAATATGTGCAATCGGCTAAACTAAATGGTGAAAAATTGAATGACTTTAAATTTCCGGCAAGCGAATTGTTAAAAGGAGGAAAACTAGAGCTTGAAATGGGTAGTGAACCAAATTATGATTTTGTAGTAGTAAAGTGAAGAGTAAGGATTGAAAAAAAAAGACATATTTAAAGAAAATGCACAAAACATAAAAAATAATTTGGCAGGCTTATCTACTTATAAACTTTCAATAAACTTTAGATATTTTAAAAGTACTTTTTAAACCACAATGGTTTTGACTGTACGTACTTAAAAGGTTATGGACAAATTTAATAATATTTTAATAGACGATTTTATTCATTCAGTTATTTTAAAAATAGTTAATTAGTTAATAAATTTATTTTTTTTCGCAGCCTTAAAGTCCTCCATTTTATTTTATTTCTTTATATTTCAATGTCCATATTTCTTCCAAAAAAAACATCGGCCGGAGTAACATTATTTAATGATTCATGGTAACGATGGTTATTGTAATTATAAATAAACCTTCCAATCTCATCTCCAAAAATCTAAAGCTTAATATCTAAAAAATAACTAATACATAGAGACCAGTATTAAAGAAAATATTTATCGCTTTGTAGCTGATCATTTTACATTTCATCCTAAGCTGATAGAGAGAAGTATTTCTATGTTATATTTTAAGCTGCCGCTGATAAATCTTGGTGATGAATGCAACGTGAGAGATGGAATATATTCACTGCTAAATTTAGCTCCGCAGTTTAGCCAGTCTAAAAACTCTTACCTCAATAATAGCTTTTCAGCAATGGTTTGTTAAGCTTCGCTGATTGAAGAAATAACACTTAATATCTAATATTTAATAATGAATTATAAAAACTAAATATTATTATTGACAATAATTAAAATTATTTGCAAAATACATGTAATAATTTTTCACTACTCTGAGAGAATAGAATTAGGAAATTATAAAGCAAATTACTCACTTCAAAATTGTATAAATTCTCTCCAGAAGCAGATACAATTATTTAAATCTGTTATAGAACTTAAAAAATAATCCCAAATAAATTGAAATGAGAAAGGTAGTTTTAATTATTTTTTTTCACATTTTTTCTTTAATAATTTATGGACAATCACAATATCCTCCTATTTCTCCAAAGTGGGTTTTTGAACCATGGGTTTGGGAAGACGCAATAAATACAAAAGATGCAGCTTGGAATTTAATTAATGGATATCTCAGTAATAATATTCCGGTTGGAGCAATAATTATTGATAGTCCTTGGGAAGCTCCCAACGATAATAATGGTGATAGAGGTTACAACACTTTTAATTTTGATATCAAAAGATATAACCAACCCAAAAAATTTATAGATTCGTTAAATGCAAAAGGTATACATGTAATTCTATGGATAACAGGCGTTATTACAACAAACTGTCCTCTTTATACTCAAGCCTACAATGCTCACTATTTTGTCAACGGCGGAAGCACTACAAAATTTTGGAAAGGCAACGGTATTGCAAGTCATATTGATTTTTTTAATCCTTCAGCTGTTGCGTTTTGGAAAGACTTGATGGATAACGTATTTGATAGCTTAAATGTTGATGGTTGGAAAGTAGATGAAAGTGATTCATATTTAAAGGAAATGAACTCAATATCCACATTTGCAGGCAGTAAAACTCCAACACAATATTCAAATGCCTATTACAGTACAATCTATAATTATACTCTTGAAAAAAGAGGCAATAAGGGAATGATCACGGCCCGACCTTATTGCGATCAACTTGAAACTCCATATTGGTATGCACCTATTTTTACAAATTCTGCGGGTTGGGTTGGGGATCAAACTCATTCTTGGATCGGACTTCAAGATGCACTTAAAAATATTTTCATTTCGGCTGATATCGGATATGCATCATTGGGGTTTGATATAGGCGGATATTCTCATGAAAGTAATGTCATTCCAAATAAAACATTATTTTTAAGATGGGCGCAACTCGGCGCTCTTGTACCTATTATGGAAAATGGGGGGACTACAAATACCTTCCATCAGCCGTGGCTTTTTGATGAAAATGCTGTTCAAATTTACAGATATTATGCTAATTTTCATCATGAACTTGTACCATATTTATATAGTTATAATATTCATTCACATTTAACAGGAAATCCAATTATTGAGCCTATTGGTTCAAGAGGAATACCACCGGATACAAATTCATGGAATGGAGATTGGAAATATTTATTGGGAAATAATTTTTTTATTGCTCCAATCTACCAAGATAATACTAATCGAACAATCACATTTCCTGAAGGTACTTGGATTAATTATTGGAATGAAAATGATATGCATATCGGTGGAACAACTGCAAATCTAAATTATTCAATTGAACAATATCCCTTATTTATTCGTTCGGGTGCAATTATTCCTTTACATGTTGATAATTCAGTAACGGGACATGGATCTAATTTTTCTAAAAATTATTTAACACTATTAATTTATCCAAAAGGTTTATCATCCTACAAATATTACGCAAGTGAAGCAGACTATATCGATATAACTTGTAATGAATTAAGTTCCGGTTACAATATTAATTTCAGCAATAATATTGATTCGTTAATAATAAGATTAAAGAATAATCTCTTACCGGAAACCATAAAATTTAGTGGAGGGAATGATTTGGACGAGAAAAGTTCGTTTTCTGAATTGGAAAATTCATCTTCTGGATGGTATCACGGTAAATTAACAGCAAATGATAATGTTTATACGTGGATAAAATTTAGTAATCCAACAAATTCTATACAAGTAACTACTTATTGCAGTTTAGATTTACATCCGGAGAATTATGAAGTGGCAACTTTAAATGAAGGGAGTACATATTATACTGACAGAGATTACTCAATCACTTCTATACCGGATCATTATCGTAATTTTAGCATGATAAAGACTGCAAATGCCGACAAAAAAACTATCAATTTAGATTTTCATTTTAATTTATGCAGACCCGCAGAAGTCTATATTGCTTATGACCATCGTTTGCCAACACCTTCATGGATTTACGACAATTATTTAGATACAGGTCAAAAGATCTATGTTTCAGATATATTTATAAATTACTTTAACTTATGGAAAAAAGATGTTGATGCGGGGACTTTAACATTGGGAGATAATTATGGTATAAATGAATCTTCAATGTATTTTGTATTCTATGACTTATATAAAACACTTCAACTTGATTTAAAAGTATTTCTGCAGGGACCGTATTCTGCTGAAAACAATATGAATTCGACTCTATCCCAAAATGGTCTTATTTATAAATCGCAACCTTTCAGTTTATCTCCATGGAATTATGAAGGAGCTGAATGTGTTTCAGAAATTCCGGATGGTGTTGTGGACTGGATTTTAGTCGAATTAAGAAGAGGCGTAGATAAAAATTCATCAGTTGCAAAAAGAGCATGCTTCTTAAAATATAATGGAATGATTGTCGATTTAGATGGAACAAGTAAAATAAAATTTGAAAATTTACCTCAAGGCGAATATTATATTGTAATATATCAAAGAAATCATTTACCAATAATGAGTTCTGCAAAAGTTTTGTTTGAATAAGTTATTATAAAATATTTTAATATTAGCTAACCATAAAAACAATCCATTTTATTCTAATTTTTCGATTTTTTTCTGTTCTCTGGACATGTTTTATTTTTGTTGGATTTAAAACCAAAAATATTTGTTGCAGATTCGAGCAGTTTTTTCTTCAAGTTATATATGTCGTTGAGCCAAATACAATACTATTCACACAATTGGCTTATGTAGTATTATTTTAGAGTAATTTCTGTAATATTTTTGTTTTTTGTTCGCCGGTGTACTGTTTTCTTTTTTGTATTTTATTCTTCTAAATTTTTCATAACTGTTAATTTAGGAAATTCCTGTAACATCTGTAGCTTTACAGAAGAATAGGTAGATATATTAAATAGCAGAAGATATGGTTACAAATTGAATATGGAAATTATAACAAGATAAAGAAAGTTATTCTTTTAAAATTATTCTTGTTTTATTGATGCATGTTATACTTTAGAAAAGATCTCATCTCTTATATTATGAGTTTACTTTTACTAAAATTGAATTTATTCTTACAAAAATATTAATTATTATTTTAAAATATTACAATTTTCATAAGTCAATTTTTTTCTACTCCGGGAGAGTTTGAATTTATAATGCAGACAAAAAATCAGTAAATTCATTCCGGAAAAATGTTCTCTCGTGAAGCAGACTGTTCTAATAAACGTATTTTTATTATTTCAGTTGGACTCTATATGTATTCTCTTTTTAAAAATTTCATTTTCGTTTTATTTATGTTAACCCAAATTAGTTTTGCTCAATGGGTATAAACCAATGGAGCTAACTGTTGAACAATAACGGGTTTTGGTATAAATAAAACCGGCATATTTGCTTCCTTTAATGCCCGCTATGATAGTGTTGGTGTAATTTTCTCTAACGATTTTGGCAAATAATTGGTTAAATGTCAGTGCTGATATACCGGCAAGACAGATTGATGTTCTTTTTGCAGATGATTCTAATCTTTTGTTGCAGAAAATGATGCTGGAATTTATCGCTCAACTGACACTAGTTCTAGCTGGGTTAGTACATGAATTACAGTAGCTTATATTTATTGTTTTGCTGCAATTGGTTCAAATTTCTTTGCGGGAGATGCTAATAATGGTGTTTACAAATCTACTGATCAAGGTAATAGTTGGACAACAGTAAATACCGGATTAACAAATACTACTATCCGCGCACTTTTTGTAAACGACTCAACACTTTATGCTGGAACAAGAGGCGGCGAAGTATATCTTTCAACCGATTATGGAGATAATTGGACTGAAGTTTACACGGGGCTTTCTTATTTGAAAATTGAGACTCTTGCCATTAGTGGTTCATACCTCTTTGCAGGTGCTGATCAAAGCTATGTTTGGGGCCTACCCCAATTCCTTTAATCCAAAAACAAAAATAAAATATACAATACCGTTAAATATAGTAAGAGAAAAGACAAAAGTGAAGATTGTTGTCTTTGATATTTTAGGAAAAGAAATTACAACATTAGTAAATGAATATCAAAATACTGGAAATTATGAAGTCGAGTTTAGTGCAGAAGAATTAACAAGTGGAGTTTATTTCTACAAATTGCTGGCATGAGAATTTACAGAAAAAAAATGCTTTTATAAAATAGTATATTCTAAAAATTATATAATTTTAATAAGCCCTTCCCACAAAGAAGGGCTTTTCATTTTAACCAAACTAATAAATAACAATCTTAATCACAGGAGCATCACATGAAACATTGCATCAAAACAATCACTTGGAAATTTAAGGATACCAGTGAGACTTATCCAGAGCTTAAGAATAAGGAAGTTAAAATTACATCTTCGTCAACAATCTATGAGAATTTCAATTTTCTGTTTGCAGGAGAATTAAAAGAAAAGTTTGTAGTTTTTGGTTAAGCTCTAGTAATAAAGTAATATGATTTGAGATAATATCAGAAGGATTGTTAAACAGCAGTTTAGTCCATCCAAGAGAAGTATTTCGAGGAACGATAATCGCAAAATATTAAAGTATTATAATAGCTCACAATCATCCATCCGGCAATTTGGAACCATCAAGAGAAGACATTTCAATAACTAAGAAATTAGTTGAGGCAGGTAAAATAGTAGACTTATCGGTTTTAGACCATCTAATATTTACAGATGATGGATTTACTTCATTTGTAGAGCAAAGGATTATCTGATCGGATAACCTACCCAAAATGTTCTATAATATTTTATTTTTTTAATATGATTTTCTCCCATAAAAAAATGCAATTAAATAATACACGAAATCTATTTAGTTTAATATTTTATATAAAAAATAATATAATCATTGATTATAATTGAAATTAATACTTTATTACAATATGTAATTTTCCTACTCCGAGAGAGTAAGAAAATAAGATTGCTGAATCATAAAATAATTCAACTAACCACAAAGTACTTCTCTCCCGAAGAATAAATTTCTTAAATACTAAAATTATAACTGACTATTCAGCTGCTTATTAATTTTGGAATTTAATTAAGAGGGACATATAAATGAAAACATTAATTTTTAGCTTATCAATTATTTATTTCTTTTTGAGAATAAATATATTTTCGCAAAAATCAACTTTAACTATTTTGGAAAAAATAGTAATTCATTGCAAAAGCAATAGTATTAGTGAGCCTTTATTTACGGAAATATCTGAAACTTCACTTATTGGAGTATCATCAAGTGCGGTTGATTGGGGGGATTATGATAATGATGGGGATCTTGATATTCTTTTATCTGGCTTTACAGATAATAATACTGTTACCAAAATTTATAGAAATGATGGGGGAAATAATTTTACTGATGAAAGTTCTATTCAGTTAATAAATGTTGGCGGCGGCTTTGCAAAATGGGGAGATTATAATAATGACGGCTTTCTTGATATTTTATTATTTGGTGATACATGGCCTTCTACTCCATATAGATTAATTTACCATAATAACGGGGACAATACTTTCACTGATCTGAATAATAGTAATTATTTACCAGCTCGTGCAGGAGGAAGTTGGGGTGATTATGATAATGACGGTGATCTTGACATACTATTGTCCTCAGGAATATTTCGAAATGATAGAAATAACAAATTCAAGGAACAAACTTGGCTGTCATTTCCCGATGGTAATGCATCATGGGGCGATTATGATAATGACGGTGATTTGGATTTAATTTCATCTGAATATTTTTCTGATTTTGCTACAATATATCGAAATAATCTACCAGATAATTCATTCACTCAACAAATAACTATTCCATTTGGCGGTACAATTACTTCAATTATATCGGGAGATTATGATAATGATGGTGATCTTGATATTTTTTTGATAGGTGAATTAAATGGAGCTAAAAACGGTACAAAAATATTTCGAAATAATTTTCCGGAAAATACATTCACCGAACAAACTTCAATTAACATTATTGGTTTACAAACATCAAATAATTCAATCGCTTTGGGAGATTATGATAACGATGGTGATCTTGATATATTGTTAACAGGGAATGGTGGTATTTATAATATTAATCCTGCTGCTAAAATATATGACAATAATTATCCTGAAAATTCATTTACTGAAAATACAAGCATTTCTTTAACAAATATTAGAAATGGTGCAGTTGCTTGGGCTGATTATGATAATGATGGCGATCTTGACGTTCTTTTAACTGGCAAAACCTTAGCAAATAAAAATATTTCGAAAATTTATCAAAATAATAGCATAGCAAAAAATGAAAAACCGTCTATACCTCCAAATTTACAAGTACAAATTATTGGAAATGATGTAGTTTTTACTTGGGATAAAAGTACGGATAATGAAACACCACAAAATGGATTAACATACAACATAAAAATTGGGAGAACTCCGGAATTTGGAGATATTTTGTCACCTATGTCGGATATTCAAAATGGTTATAGAAAAATAGTTTTTAGTGGTAATACAGGATCTAGTATTAGTTGGAGAATTAAAAATCTTCCTGAAGGTGAATATTATTGGAGCGTTCAGGCAATTGATAATTCTTTCTCAGGTTCGGAATTTGCAGAAGTAAAAAGTTTTACTAAAGGTAAACTTTTTTTAGAATTTTCTGAAGATACCTTAATTTCAATTACTGGAACAAGTAATGGTTTGGCAGCTTGGGGAGACTATGATAATGATAATGATCTTGATCTTTTATTAACAGGTAAAACCGATGATAATAATGAGGTAGCAATAATTTACAGAAACGATGGAGAATCAAATTTTATTGAACAGAATTCAATAACCCTGCAAGGAGGAAGTTCTGCTCAATGGGTTGATTATAACAATGATGGTAATATTGATATTTTTATTACAGCTGGCGATAAAATGGTAATGTACAAAAATAATGGAATTCTACTTTTTCAGAAAAATTAGTAATTACTTTAAGTACAATTGGAAGTTGTAGTTGGGGCGATTATGATAATGACGGTGATTTGGATATCCTCATTTCAGATAGACCTATTTCAAGAATTTATAGAAACAATGGCAATGATACTTTTACGCATCAATCATCAATAGCAATTACTGGTGTTGAAGGATCATCTCATTGGGGAGACTTTGATAATGATGGTGATTTGGATATTCTTATCGGCGGATATGCAGGAGGCGATAATAATCAGGACAGCTACATATTTCAAATATACAGTAATGAAGGATCTGATTTATTTTTAGAGAAAATAACAAAATACTGGATTATTGGCGAGTCATGCTCTATTAAACTCGGTGATTATGATATTGATGGAGATATAGATATACTAATGTCAGGTTCGCTTCATAATTATAGTTTTATAAGTATACTCAGAAATTACGGCAATTTTGAATTTAATAGTAGTAGTTCTGCAGATTGGGGAGATTATGATAACGATGGAGATTTAGATATTCTATTAGCTGGTAACTATACGCCTAATTCAAGTTTACCAGATCATTTCCCTGTATTAAATATTTATCGTAATAATTTCCCGGAAAACACATTTACATTACAAACTCAATTTGAATTAGCAAACATAAATGTTGGCCCCTCATTATTTTGTGATTATGACAATGATGGAGATCTTGATATTCTATTATCAGGCTTATCAGTAAATAAATCAATATCAAAAATTTACCGTAATAATTGTAAAGAACTAAACATACTTCCATCAATACCTTCAAACTTAAAAGTAATTATTAATGGAAATGATGTAACTTTTAGCTGGGATAAAAGTAATGATAAAGAAACACCTCAAAATGGGTTATCATATAATTTAGTTGTTGGAAGCACTCCGGATGGAACTGACATAGTTTCACCAATGTCCGACATAAATACTGGTTATAGAAAAATCGTAAGTATAGGTAATATGAATCTAAATAATTTTTGGACATTAAAGAATTTACCGGACGGAAAATATTATTGGAGTGTACAAGCTATAGATAATTGTTTCTCAGGTTCTAAATTTGCAGAAAGACTATCATTTGTTGTTTCCGCAATTTTAAAAAATATCGATTACAAAATTACACTTCCAAATTGCGACAGTTCACATACTCCTCTTATAATTGAACAAGGAAATTTCTCTGAGGGCCAAACTATGAAGTTTCCTGAATTTAATATTCCGAATCAATATTCAGCTTTCCAACCTTATTATAACTCTTTAATTAATGCTGAGTTATTTTTCCCTAAAGGAAGTCTAAATGAGAATATTAAAATAGAATTTATGCTGAATGGAATGTGTGAAAATGGATTAATAGATAGTCCAGAAACAGAAGAAATAGTTGAAGTATTATATCTAAGTTTTAATGTTATTGGAGATACGTCCGGATCCCACAATCCTCTTGAATATTATTATTTTAATGAAAACAAAGAAGGATATCTTAAAATACCTATAAGCAATATTGATTCATTAATGAAATTATTAAATTATAGTAAAGATTTACTATTCCCATTTTTCGCAGAAAATGGATTAGAACCGGATTTTGAAGGGATAAGAAAAGTAGTTGATGAAAATTACTATACAATATATTTCAAACACTTATCAGAAATAAAATTGGGAGTAATAAGTTCACCGACGAGTATAAAAAATATAACAAACTCAATTCCCACTGAATATAAGTTAGATCAGAATTACCTAATCCGTTTAATCCAACAACCAAAATCACATATCAGTTTGCAAGAAAAAAGTATTGTTACATTAAAAGTCTATGATATATTAGGTAGAGAAATTGAAGAATTAGTCAATAGATCAATAGAAGTCGGTAATCATGAAGTTGTATTTAATGCAAATAATCTAAGTAGCGGAATTTATTATTATCAAATAAAAGCTGGTAATTTTGTTCAATCAAGAAAGATGCTTTTAATTAAATAATCAATTGTAAATATTTATAATCCAGATTTAGCCCTTCCTAAAAGAAGGGCTTTTATTCTAACCTAATCCACTCAATATCAATCATAATCAAAAGGAGCATCAGATGAAACAATGCATTAAAACAATTACTTGGAAATTTAAGATACGAGGATTGAAAGATATCCCGAGCTTAAAGAACGTCAGGTTAAAAATCCCATCTCCGTCTACAATCTATGAGAATTTCAATTTTCTAAAGAAAAGCTTGTGTTTGATTAAGCAAAGTTATCGGGTTATCGGCATTGAGATAATATCAGAAGGATTGTTAAATAACAGTTTAGTCCATCCCAGAGAAGAATTTCGAGGGCAGGTGTCGCAACTTGTTCAAGTATTTTAATAGCCTACAATCATCCATTCGGCAATTTGGAACCATCAAGAGAAGACATTTCAATAACTAAGAAATTAGATGAGGCAGGTAAGATTATTAACATATAGGTTTTAGATCATATAATATTTACAGATGATTGATTTACTTCATTTTGAAGAACAGAGAATAATTTAATTTTTTTAATTCATTCTTTCATCAAATCATAAACGAAGTAGCAGAAGCAAATGATGTCATAGTAATACTAAAGTTCAGCCAGTCGGATACATTTTTTTCTAAAAAATAGCTTTATAAGTAAGTGATATGTTAGGCCTTGCGGATTAGGGTGATATAAAACAACCATTTATTGATGATATTTATTATTTTAGATAATACAATTAATAGTATATTTGAACTTAAATAAATAAAAATTTATGTTATTTGTTTGTTGAGTTATTTAAATGTAATTAATGATTTAAAAATCATTTCTAAGTTATTATGAAAACTCGAATTTATCATTTTAATTGTTTGCATCTCTATTACTCGCCACACCTGAATTTTTTCATAGGATAACTGATTAATACCATAGTTAAAGATTCAAAACAATTCTGAAAAAATGGACTTTACAACGATATTAAGCATTCTCCATTAATCTATTCGAATGAAAATGGGAACATTTTAGTACTTTGGATGCAAGTTATAAATCAAATGAACCTTCATACATTAATATGCAGTACTATTCAAGTTATGGTGCACCAGTTGGTTCAAATATAAAAGTAAATGAAATCGACGGAAAATTGCGATCAAGTTAAAGGAATAATAAATAGTGACGGAAGTTCTTTTGTATTTTGGAAAGGAGAAAAGTCAAATTTTTGTGCAGAGATTTGATAAAAATGCTATTAAATAGAGGAAACAATAAACTACTTCAAGATTATGAGGGAAGTTATAAATTAGAAAATTTTCAATTTCTTCTGATGGCGATGGAAATTTTATTCAATAGCATCATGCTCTCAGCATTCAACTGTTATGATTTCAAACTTTATCCAAAAAATATAATTTCAATTTAGAAGTAATTTGGAATAGATCAAACCTTTTAGCAAAAAATCATATGAATTCTGATGAGATTGTTCCGAAGATTTCATTTATTAGAAAGCAGGAATGTAGTTGATTTATGGATAGAAGTTTAGAATTCTTATACATTGGAAATATTAATAAAAATTTGATAAATATTTATTCAAAATATCTTGATAAAAGATATTAAAGTGATTATAAGTAAATTACGAACAATGATTTTAACTTGGACACTGGCAAAAAATTTAAGAAATTTGTAAGAAATCATTTTAATAATTTACAATTGAAGTGGAATGCATCAATAGTTGAAAGTAGTTCATAATGCATGTTTCAATTACATTCTGCGTATGAATAATCAAATAATAAAAATAATAACGTCGAAGTTGAAAGATTTATATTATCCCCATTTTGTAAATCAACAATTGCATATACGAGAAGATGGTAGTTTATTGTTTTTGGGCTAATATAAGTGACAAATACACAATTGTTCCCAGATATAAAAAGACAATATTTGGACAAAAGATGCTCTTCAAATGGAAATAAACTTGGTTATAATTTCAAAGTACCAATCAATAGTAA